>JAJFUR010000059.1 GCA_021372335.1 Methanobacteriota archaeon | reverse complement strand
GGCCTGTACCTCGCCTGCATCTCCCTGACCAGGATGGTCAGGGAGGTGAGGGTCACTTCCTGAACAGGTACTCGGCGATGCCGTAGCCGGCATCGTCCCCGTCGTCGATGCGATACTTGGCCAGGGTCTCGAACAATATTGAGCCGCGGTCGCCCCCGTCCTTGAGCTCCAGAACGGCCTTCTTCTTGACCTCGCCCTTCACCCCGTAGACCACTCCTTCCTTATCGTACATGGCCATGAAGAGGGTGTTGGGGCTGCCATCCGCGTCGTACTCGGTGACCATGTCCACCTTGACCACGGGAAGGGTCTCCCCGTCCATATAAAGGAACCCCGCGTCGTACTCTCCCTTGTCCAGATACAACTTGGTGACGTTGAACCCGAACCCCTCGTTGACCTGGCATGCAAGCCAGACCCAGCCTCGCGGAGCGGTCCAGTCCTTCTCTCCCCAGGTATGGTCCCTCTCCCCGAGCCCCTTGACGTAGTACTCGCGTCCATCCACGCTCAGGCTGCCCAGCACCTTGCCCATCTGCTCCAGGTGCTCGGTGCCGACCGCGGCCGCCAGGGTCTCCTTGTCGGAGGACGCGCACTCGCGGTAGTCGAACACCGGGCTCAGGCCTTCGAAGCGCAGGTCGAAGCTGACCTTGGCGGTGCCGTCCTCTCCCTTCCTATACGAGGGAAGCTCGCCGGCGAACGAAAGGTTCCAGACCTTCTCATCCTCCACCTTCGTGAAGGCGACGCCCTTCGCGCTCAATGTAGGGCCGTCGAACTCGATGCTCTCCTTTGTGCCCACCAAGGAACCGTCAGGCATCATGAGGAAGCAGTGCAACGTCTTCTCGTTCCGATTGGGTCTCAGGTCTAGGCGCATGAATCCGCAGATGTCATTCCCGCGGTCATAGAAGCTGAAGTAGAAGCCCTCGTTCCAGTCCTTCTGTTCGCCATGTTCGTGAATAATGTCAGTCTCCAAAGGGATCATCCTTCCTTACTATAGTTCGGGCCTTCGTTGCCGTCAAGGGGTATCCGCTGACCCGTTATGAAGATTTTCGTCCCCCTCCTCTCCGGGGCGACCTTCTGCGTACCGTCTCCCCTGGACACATCCGCCGCTCTACGTGGGCCTGCCTGACTGCCGGTCCAGCGGTCCCAAGGACGGCCGTCCTCCCCGTCCCCTGGGCGGCCCCACGCCATCGGTCGGCGCCTCGAAAGGCCCCGATGGCACCTCCTAGCGGCTTCGGCCGTCCCTTTCCCGGAACCGGGACGGCCGCCAAGCGGCCCCACTCCGAAGGACAGGCACAGGAGACCTTGCAAAGGGCCTACCAGTGCGCTTCGGTGCCTTCGCCGCCACCGGCGCAATTATGAATAGCCCCCCGCCAATATCCATCGGGATGAGGAATACATTGGAATGGCTGGCCAGAGAGGTGGCCGGCAGGATCGACCGAGAGTGCGCTTTCAGCGAACGGGCGACGGAGATCGGGATGGGGGCCGATGGGACCCCCACGTGCCGCATAGACAAGGTGGCCGAGGACCTAATCCTCCAGCTTATGGATGAGAGGAAGGTCCCCTTGAACGTCCTTAGCGAGGAGGCCGGGCTCATCGATCGCGGGTACGATCGGACCTTGGTGCTCGACCCGGTGGACGGGACCTACAACTCCCTGATGGGCATACCGCTCTACAGCGTTTCCATGGCGGTGTGCACCAGGAGCATGAACGATGCCACCCACGGCATCGTCAGGAACCTGGTCACGGGGGACACCTTCTACGCCGAGAAGGGGAAAGGGGCCACCTGGAACGACCGGCCCATCCACGTCCGCAGGTGCGAGCGCGACGGCTCGGTGCTCTTCGTATACCTGGGCAAGTACTCCGCCGCCACCGCCAACGGCGTGCTGCGCAAGGCCAGGAGGACGAGGTCCCTCGGATGCTCCTCGCTGGAGATGTGCCTGGTGGCGGCAGGCCTGGCCGACGGCTTCTATCTGCACTCCGAGGTGTACCAGAGGGCCCTGAGGGTGGTGGACATCGCCGCCAGCGCCCTGGTCCTCCGGGAGGCAGGGGGCGAGGTCTACGACCTTGCCGGGAACGTATTGGACATGGACCTGGACCTCAAGGTCCGGGCTAACTGCCTCGCCGTCGGGGACAGGGCCGTGCTGGGGTGGGTCCTATGAGGTTCGGGATGAGCGTCAACTTGAACATTCCCGACGCCCCGCGCATCGCCAAGAGGACCCTGGAGCTGCTGAAGGGACACGAGGTGCTGCTGGAAAGGGAGATGGCGGAGAGGTTCAAGGTCCCGGGTCATCTCCTCGAGGAGATGGACGTGGACATCATGGTGACCGTCGGAGGGGATGGCACCATCCTCAGGGCGCTGCAGCACAGCAAGGCTCCCATCTTCGGCATCAACGCAGGGGACCTGGGGTTCCTCACGGTAGTCTCCGAGGAGGAGCTGGAGGAGGGCATAGAGAACCTGCTCAAGGGCAACTACGAGCTGGAGGAGCGCATCAAGCTGCAGACCACGGTGGGCGGCAGAAGGATGCCCGATGCCACGAACGAGGCGGTGCTGCATACGGCCCACGTGGCCAAGATCCGCCACTTCCAGGTATTCGTGGACGGGGAGATGGCCATGAACGTCCGTTCGGACGGCATAGTGGTGGCCACCCCGACCGGGTCCACCTGCTACGCCATGAGCCTCGGGGCGCCGTTGATCGACCCGAGGGTGGAGGCCTTCGTGATCGTCCCGATGGCCCCCTTCAAGTTCTCCGCCCGGCCGGTGGTGGTCCCGGCGGACAGCCGCATCGCCGTGGAGGTGGTCCGTCCCAAGGAGTGCGTCGTGGTGGTCGACGGCCAGCAGGAGCTTCCTATGGCCGGGAACGAGACCGTGGAGTTCAGGCTCGCCCCGGACCGGGCACGGTTCGTCAGCTTCGGGAAGGGGTTCTACGCTCGTACCAGGGAAAAGCTGATGGGGACCCTATGTTGAAGGTCAGGGGTATCGACCGGGCCCTCATGAGGATGGTGAACGAGGCCGCCCGGGACTCCCTCCCCAACGAGTTCGCGGCCATGCTCCGGGAGGAGGATGGGGTGGTCCAGGAGCTGGTCCTCCTTCCGGGGACGCTGCAGGGGAAGGACTCGGCCACCCTGATGCTGCACATGATGCCCATCGACTACTCAATCGTCGGGACGGTGCACTCCCACCCCGGGTACAGCAACCGCCCCTCCCGACAGGACCTGGAGCTCTTCCGCCGCTCCGGCTACGTGCATGTCATAACATGCCTGCCCTTCGACGAGGGCAGCTGGAGGGCCTACGACGGCGCCGGCCGTCCGCTGCGCCTTCCGGTGGTCGACCTCTAGAACACCTTGCTACAGGGGCCGATGCTCCCGCGCGCCCTGGCCCCCATCCCCACGACCGTCCCTTCCCAGATCACCGTGCCGGGCTCGATCATCGCGTTGATGCCCGTCCGCACGTCATCGCCCATGATCACCCCTAGCTTGCGCCGGCCTGTGCCCATCAACTGCCCCTTGGCCGTCACCTTCACCGGGCGGTCGTCGAACCGAAGGTTGGCCACCTTGGTCCCCGCCCCGAGATTGCACCTTTCCCCGATGATGCTGTCCCCCACATAGTTGTGATGGGGAACGTGCGTTCCCTTCATGATTATGGAGTTTTTGACCTCCACCGCGCTGCCGACGCGCACCCCCTCCCCGAGGCATGTGGACGGGCGGATGTAGCAGTTCGGGCCGATGTCGCAGCCCTTGGCGATGTGGACGGGCCCCTCGATGTAGCTGCCGCTTCGGACCAGGGCGCCCTCCTCCACGACCACTTCCCCCTTGAGCACCGCGCCCTCCTCCACCGTCCCCCTCACATCCCGTTTGAGCCGCCCCATCAGGAACTCGTTGGCCCGGAGCAGCTCCCACGGATAGCCGACGTCCATCCATTCCCCCTCGATGCGCCGGACCAGCACGTCGGTCTTGGCCGCCATCATGTTGAGGGTGTCCGTGAACTCGTACTCCCCTCGGGGCGAGCGGCCGGTCCTGCGGATGTACCCGAATACCTCCTGAGACAGGCCGAACACTCCCCCGTTGATCAGCCTCGACGGCGGATCGGCCGGCTTCTCGATTATCCGGACGAGCTTGCCATTGACATGCTCCACCACCCCGAACCTCTCGGGGTCCGGCACCTCCACCGCCCCCATGAAGGGGGTGCGGTCCCGCTCGAAGGCGGAGATCAACTGGGAGAGCGCCTCGGGGGCCATGACAACGTCCCCGTTGACGCAGATGAAGTCCCCGTCGATGGCCCCCTCGGCCACCCCGATGGCGTTGGCCGTCCCCAGCCGCTCCTTCTGCTCCAGATAGCTGAGCTCCACCCCCATCTGCCTGCCGTCCCCGAAGAACTCCTTCACCCGGTTGCTCTTCCAGCCCACCAATAGGCATTGTTCCTTGACCCCGGCGTCCCTAAGGGCCTCCACCAGATGCGCCAGGTAGGGCCTCCCGGCCACGGTCAGGAGCGGCTTCGGGATGTTGCTGGTCAGCGGTCTGAGGCGGGTGCCTTCCCCGGCGGCGAGGATGAGCGCTTTCATCACGGTCCCTTCGGTCGCAAATGGGCGTCAGCTATTAAATCCCTGCTCAGTCCAAGGCCTTCAGTACCTTCGACCTGGCCAGCTCCACCGTCCTCCCAAGGTCCTCCTTGGTGCGCGCCTCGACGGTCAACCGGACCTTCGGCTCCGTTCCCGAGAGCCTGACAAGCAGCCAGCCATACCCCAGGTCCATCCTGTACCCATCGACGGTGCTCAGGTCCCCTTCGATCGCCGAGATCTCCTCATAGAGCCTGGCGGCCACCTCCTCCCTGCGGAAAGGGTCGAAGGGGAAGGAATCCCTGGCCGAGGGATAGCTCGGAAGGGCGTCCACCATGTCCGCCAGCGACCTCCCCTCCAGCAGCTTGAGGAGATACGCCCCGGCCAGGATGCCATCCGGGCAATAGCTCACCGAGGGGAAGATGAACGTTCCCGAGGGCTCGCCCCCGAAGGGAAGTCCCGTTCTCTTCAACGCCTCCGAGACGAACGCGTCGCCCACCTTGGTGCGGAGGACCGGCCGGCCGATGATGTCGTCAAGCACCATCGAGGCGTCCACCGGGGCGGCCATGCCCTCGACCCCGAGCAAGGTGGCGAAGAGGGCGAGCAGGCGGTCCCCGCTGACGTACCGCCCTCTCTCGTCCACCGCCACCATGCGGTCACCGTCCCCGTCATGGGCGATGCCCACCGTCCCCTTGGCACAGCAGAGGGCCATCAGGTCCCCCAGGTTTCCCTCGGCCGGCTCGGAGGGGCGGCCAGGGAACCTGCCGTCGGGGTTGGCGTTCAGTGTTGCAACGCGGCAGCCCAGGACCCGGAGGAGGCGCGGGCTGACGACCCCGGTGGCCCCGCAACCGCAGTCCAAGGCCACGGAACGCTCCAGCTGCCCGACCTCGTCTGCGATGGTCTCGATGTGCTCATCGATCGCCCCCTCCCAGGGGCGCTCCGGGTGCATGGCGTCCCATTCCGCCCGCCGTCCGCCTGCAGCGATCAGGCGCTCCACCTCCGTGGCCTGTTCCATGCTGAAGGCGCTCCCGTCCGGGTTCCACAACTTGACGCCATTGTATTCCGGCGGGTTGTGCGAGGCGGTGACCATGACCCCGCAGTCGAAATGGGAGGCGGCGCGGGCCAGGGTGGGCGTGGGGACCATGCCGGCCCGATAGGGCTCAGCTCCGGCCTCGATCATCCCGGCGACGAGGGCGCTCACCAACATGTCCCCCGACGTGCGCGGGTCCCATCCCACCACCACGGTGCCGCTCAGGCTCCCGACCGCCCGTCCGATGCGCACGCCCATCTCAGCATCGATGTCCTTCCCTATCAACCCGCGAATCCCGGAGGAACCGAAGAGGCCCATGTTATCCCCAGGGCATCCCTGCCCGGGCATTTAATCCCTCCCCCACCAGCATTGGCCAGTTGTCCAGCCAGCATCTCGGAGCGATCCCCACCGCGAGGCTGATTATCTGGATGCGAAATGATGTTAACGGTCTAAATATATAAGTGAAAATGGCTCTGGTCAATGTCCTTTATGCGATAAATTTTATATATAGAATATTTCCATTACCTACTGGATAACGGGCCAGATTGGTCGATTATCGCGGAGGTCATGCCATGGTGATGGAGAAGATCAGTTTAGACAAGGCCAAGGACATCGCGAAGAAGAAGGGTCTCAAGCCGGGTCGCGTTAGGGGCACGAACGGGATTCAGTTCACGAAGGGCAACAACGCAAGGCTCGAGATAATCTCTTGGGAGGAGTTCGAGAAGACCTTGAACAAGAGGAACCTCGCGGTGTTCGAGAGCGGCGGCTGGATGAAGATAATGAAGAAGACCAAGTAAGGGCGTCTTGCACCGCTCGACCAAACCCCTTAATGTCCCTTTTACCCTCTCCTATTCTTCCACTCTGTCCAGGACGACCACCAGTTCCCGGCCGAACGCCTTTTTGAAGGCCTTGCGGTCCTCCTCCATGCGCCACATCTCCAGCTGGGGGTCCCCGCTGGCGGTCACGATCAGCCTCACCGAGCGCTTGGTGACCTTGCTGAAGCGGACACCCTGTACAAGGTTGGAATGCGACCTGTCCAGGCTCTCCGCCATGCGGAGCAGGGTGGAAAGGCGGACCACCGCCTCCTGGTCCTTCCCGTCCAGCTCCCTCAGTTCCGCCATCCCCACCTTCGGCATGCGCTTCCGATGGTACATGGCCACGTTGGCCATGAGCAGCACCTCCCGGCGGGAGAAGCCGAGGAGCTCGGCGTGGGAGATCATGTAATGGGAATGGAGATGATGGTCGTTGAAGGAGATGAAGTCCCCGACATCATGCAGGAAGGCCGCATGGCGCAGGAGCTCCCGCTCCTTCCTGCCCATGACATGCAATCCCTTCCTCTCTGAGCTGTCGAACAGGTCCAGGGCGATGATGGTCACCCTGCGGGCATGCTCCTCGTCGATCAAGCACGCCCGACCGAGCTGGATGACGCTCCTCTCCCTGACGGAGAGCTCGCGAAGGCCAGGAGGCCCCTCCATCCCGCTCAGGTAATCCTGCAGCATCCCGTCCCGCATGCCCCGCGGGCTCACGGCGATCTCGCTCAGCCTCAGTTCGTCCATCACCGTATCCAGGACCACAGCTCCGGCCACGATGATGTCCGCCCTCTCCGGATTGATGCCCGGCACCTTCCTCCTGGTGGCGAGGTCCATCCCCGCCAGGTAGGGGATGAGCCGCTTCAGCTGGGAGCGCCGGATCACACCGGGACGGTGGCTTCCCCGCCTGAGCAGGACCTCCCCCAGGTTCACGATGGTGCCGGAGCTCCCGAAGGCCAGGGAGACCTTCCTCTGCAGGACCTCCTTCCTTGCCCGCACCAGGGAGCTCTTGACGTATTTGCGCATCTTCCCGAGGACCTCCTCGGGCACCGGGCCCTCCGGCCTCCTGACGAACATGGTCGTCAAGCGGATCGCCCCCACCTTCATGCTCTCCAGGTAGGAATGGTCGTCCTGGTCCCCGAGGGCCAGCTCGGTGCTTCCCCCACCGATGTCCACGAAGAGGGCGGTCCTATGGCCGATATGGTGCCCGCTCGATACTCCCAAATAGATCAGCCTCGCCTCCTCCAGCCCCGAGATGATCTGGAGTTCCAGGCCCGTGGCCTCCCTGACCCGGTCTATTAGCTCCTGGCGATTGGAAGCCTCCCGGGTGGCCGAGGTGGCCTTGGCCACAAGCTCCGTCGCCCCGTAGGTGCGGGAGAGGTCGCAGAAGTTCTTGAGCACGCTAACCGTCCTCTCCATGGCCTCCTCCCGCAGCAACCCGTCCCGGAAGACGCGCTCTCCAAGCCTCACCATTTCCTTCTGCTCGCTCAGGACGGCGTAGGAGCGGTCGAGGCCGATACGGACGACCAGCAGCCGCACGGAATTGGTCCCCACGTCCATGAAGGCCACCACCTTGCCCCTCTTCATATCAGCCATCTATGCGCACCTTCCGACCAAAGGCCCTCTCGAACTGGACGGCCTTGCGCAGCCCCCATTCCCTCTCCGCGCCCAACTCACCTTTCCCTTTGATCCGGAGCAGGACCTCCTCCTTCCCAACGCTGACCTCGATCCAGTTCACCAGCGCCGCATGCCCCCGGTCCAGGCCATCCGCCAGGGCAAGGAGGGCGGAGAGCTTCCGCACCCGCTCGCGGTCCTTCCCCTTCAGGTCCCTGAACCCCCTGTCCGAGGCGCGGGGCGGACGACGGCCATGATATCTGGCCACGCAGGCGAGCATCAGCCGGTCGTCCGCATTGACGGGAATATCAGCCCTCAGGACAATATCCAACGCCCTCCGCTGGTGCCCCTCCGTCCCATCCCTCAGCCCCACATCATGGACCAGGGCGGCCATCTCCAGCAGCTGCCGGTCTCTGGGGGCCAAGCAATGCAGCTCGCAGGTCTGATCGAACAGGAGCAGAGCCAGGGCGCGCACCTGCTCCGCGTGCGCCCTGTCCCCGTGGAGCCCTTCCGCCCAGGAGCCCAATGTGCCCATGGGGTCCATGCCATGGGCGATGGCCTCGGGGAGGTCCTTGAAGCCCATGGAACGCAGCTCCCCGGCCACGCCCTCCGCGTCGTAGGCCACCCGGTGCAGCTCCGCCCTCATCGCCGGAAGCTCGAGCAGGGCATAGGAGGCCTCCGCCCCGTCCCTTGGCCGCCCCACGCTCCCAGGGTTGACGAACAGCGCCCCCCCGCAGGCCCGGACCATGGGCACATGCGTATGGCCGGTCACTATGATGTCCGCCCCCGCTCCTTCCACGACCTCCCTGAGCCGCGCTTCGGGGGTGCTAGGGAGCAACCTCTCCTCCTCCTGCCCCGGCGAGGCATGGACGACCAGCAGGGTGCACCCGCGCACGTCCAGGCGCAGCTCCTCCGGAAGGGACGACAGCCATTCCCATTCCCTCTGCCCCAGGAGGGCCGCCGCCATCTCCAGCTGGCGGTCGCCCGTTCCCCTTCCCCCCTTGGAGCGCAGGACCGCGCGGTCCACGTTGCCCAGCACGCTGAGGCCCTCCGGTGCGTCCAAGGTCCTGACCGCCTCCCCCGGCCTCGGGAGCCCTATCGTGTCCCCCGCGTTCAGGAAGGCGGTCGCTCCCCTCTCCCGCGCGTCCTTCAGCACCGCCCTCAGCGCGGCCGAGTTGCCATGCACATCGGAGAGCAAGGCCAGGACAACAGGGGCGCCCTCCCCCGATCGGTGCCCCTTCAATCCCTCCAGCATTCGGGAGAAGAAACGCTCCTGGACTAGGGCGCCCCACGTTTCCACCAGCTCGCCGTGCAATATCCGCCTCCTCGCCTCAAAGGTCTCCTGCAGGCGATCGAAGGCGAGGGAGGCCTGCGGTACCTCCTCCCGCATCGCCGGCAGCCCTTGCAGCCATACATCGCAGTCGTGCAGCTCGCCGACGACGTCCTGTAGCGCCTTCAACGTCCTAAGCTCGCCCTCCAGCCGATCAGGGTAGGCGTCCCGGAACGCCTCAAGAACGTAGCGCAGGCGCTTCCCCGCGATGCGCAGCTCGTGATGTCCCTGCCAGTCCTCATAGATCGGAACGGAATGGGAATGCGCCATCAGTTCCTCCACAGCGACCGAGGCGTGCGCGAAGGCGTAGGGACGCAGCGCGCTCGCATCCCCGTCCCATTCGGCCCCCTTCAGCTCCGCCCGGAGTTCCTGGACGGCCCCTCCCCCGGAGATCTCGTCCATCAATGCCGCGATCCCAGGCTGGAGCGCGTCCCTGCGCCGGCGGAGGGTCGCGATGACAGGCTCAAGGTCGACCGACCCCTTCCATTCCCGGGAGAGCGCTTCCAGGAGCTCGAGCTGCACGTCCAGGTCCCTCGCCTCCCCCAGCGTAGCCGTGACCTTCCTGACCGCCTTGCGCCATCGCTTGCCCCTCTTTCCCTTGAAGCACTCCCCGAACAGGCGGAGCACGGACCGCAATCGCCTCGAGGCCACCCGCATGCGGTGCACGCATTCGATATCCTCCCCCCTGCGCACCCCGTCCACTTCGGCCAGAAGGGCATCGAGCCTCTGGCTGGTGACCCATCGCCCGTAGGCGCACGGCCCGTCCACGGTCAGTTCCCCTCCTCCCTGTGCCAACGGCCTCGGTTCCTGAGCAGCCAGTCCTGGGAGTCCACCCGCTCCTCCCCCTTTGCGGCCTTCCGCCTAACATAGGTGCCGTCCGGAAGCATCTCCCGCGATTTGACGTTGTCCCTCAGGTGCAAGGGTAGGATCTCGTCCACGAGCGCCCTCCGGTAGCCCGCGTCCAGGACAGGGAACAGGACCTCCACCCTCCGATTCAGGTTCCGGGGCATCATGTCCGCGCTTCCCAGATACACCTCCTCCTCCCCGCCGTTCCGGAAATAGTAGATGCGGGCGTGCTCCAGGAACCGGCCGACGATGCTGTTCACCCTGATGTTCTCGCTGAGCCCCCTCACCCCCGGGCGGAGGGCGCAGAGCCCGCGGACGTTGAGGTCCACCCTCGCCCCGGCCTGCGACGCCCTGTACAAGGCCTGGATGATGTCCGGGTCAAGCAGCCCGTTGAGCTTGAAGGCCAGATAGCCATCGCCATGCTCGATCTGTCTGGTCGTCTCCCTGTCGATCCTTGCGATCATCTCCCTCTTCAAGTTCATGGGCGCGACCAGCAGCCGCCGGTAGGAGTCCTTACGGGAGTAGCCAGTAAGATAGTTGAAGAGGTCCGCAACGTCCGCCCCTATGTCTGGGTCGGCCGTGAGGTACCCTATGTCCCCGTAGATGCGGGCCGTCTGGGCGTTGTAGTTGCCAGAGCTCATGTGGCTGTAACGGACGATGCTGTCCCCCTTCTTCCGAACGACGAGCAGCAGCTTGGCGTGCACCTTCAGGTCCAGAAGCCCATAGACCACGTGCACGCCCGCGTTCTCTAGGGCCCTGGCCCATACGATGTTGTTCTCCTCGTCGAAGCGGGCCTTGAGCTCCACGACGGCCGCCACCGCCTTGCCGTTCTCCGGGGCCTCCATGAGGGCATCGATGATCGGCGACCGCTTGTCGATCCGATACAGCGTTATCTTTATCGCCAGCACCTGGGGGTCATGGGCGGCCTGCCTCAGGAAGGTCACCAGGGGCATGAAGCTGTCGTAGGGATGATAGAACAGGCGGTCCCGGCGCTCTACAGCGGCCATCAGGGGCTTCTCCGGCATCAGCTCGCGGGGGACATGGGGGAGGAAGGGCACATCCTTCAGATCGGGACGGTTGAGCGCCATCAGGTCCCAGAGGCTCACCAGGGAGAGCGGGGCATGGGAACGGAAGACCATCAGCGGATGGAGACCGAGCTTGGTGGCGAAGAGGTCCACCAGCCTGTCGGGCATGTCCTTGTCCACCTCCAGACGGATGGGGGAACCAACCTTCCGGGTCTCCATGCTCTCCTCGATGGCGGTCAGCAGGTCCTCGGCCTCATCGGTCATGATCTCGACGTCCGCATCCCTGGTGATACGGAAGGCGTGCGCCTCCTTGACCCTCATCCCAGGGAACAGGAGGTCTAGATTGTCGGCCACGAGGTCCTCCAGTAGAACGAAGCCCTGCGTTCGTGCCGAAGCGCTGCCGGGCAGGGGGACGAACCGGGGGAACAGGTCCAAGGGGACCTTGACCCGGGCGTAGCGATCGCCCCGTTGCGGGTGTCTCACGATGACGGCAAGGTTGATGCTCAGGTTGGAAATGAACGGGAAGGGCTGGTTCAGGTCCAGGGCCAGAGGGGTAAGGGCTGGGAACACCATACGCTCGAAGTGGGCGCGCAGGGCCCGCCTGCTCTCCCCGTCGAGGTCCTCGATGCGATGGATGGCGACCCCTTCCGCCCGCAGCTTCGGCAACAGGTCCTCGTGCCACAACCTGCCGTGCTCCTCCAGGAGGGGGACGAGCTCGCGGTTGATGGCCTCAAGTTGCTCCAGGGGGGTGAGGCCGTCCGGCGGGGCCTCGAGCGCTCCCCCCCCTCAGCTGCCTCTTGAGCCCGGAGACCCGGACCATGAAGAACTCGTCCAGGTTGCTGCCGCATATGGCCAGGAACTTGGCCCGTTCCAGGAGGGGATGGCTGGGGTCCTTCGCCTCCTCTAGGATGCGCTTGTGGAACCGGATCCAGCTGATCTCTCGGTTGATGAAACGCTCACTGGTCCCTGCGGCCTTGGGGACCCCTTTGCCTGGCATGGCCCCCCTATCGCCCTTCCGACCGGTCATCACATCCCTATCGCCTCCGTCCTCTATAATATATGAAGATGCGGCCCAGCTCCCCCTTCTCAAGTTCTTCGCCAGTAATTATCATGGCTCGCACCGGGGCCGTCCACCCTTTTATACGCCCTAAGGCGTCCCTTCCCCGATGGGTGACCTGCTCCGTCCGGGGGAAAGGGACGATGACCGCTACGATCGTACCAGGCTCATCCGCTGGGTGGACCTGGAGCGTGTGCAGCGCGCTCGAGCGCTAGTGGTAGGGGCCGGGGCCCTGGGGAACGAGGCGGTGAAGGACCTCGTCCTCTTCGGCTTCCGCCATGTGGACGTGCTGGACATGGACACCGTGGTGCGCTCCAACCTGAGCCGCTGCGTCCTCTTCCGGGAAGGGGACCAACGTTCCGGCAGGGGCAAGGCCGAACTCGTGGCCGAGCGGGCGATGGAGCTGGACCCAGCCGCCGAGGTGAGAGGCCTACATGGCAGGGTCCAGGCGCTGGGGCCGGACGGGCTGAGGGCCTACGACATAGTCCTGGGATGCCTCGACAACATAGCCGCCCGTCTGCACCTGAACGCCAATTCCTACTACGCCTCCGTCCCGTACGTGGACGGGGGGACCGAAGGCTTCAGGGGACGGGTGCAGGTGGTGGTCCCCCCAACGTCCCCATGCCTGCAATGCGGCATGAACCGAAGCCACCTCAAGGTCATGGAGCGTCGGTTCAGCTGCACCGGCCAGGAGGCGGTCTACTATCGGCCGAACCTCCCCGCGGAGATAACGACCACGAGCGCGATCGCGGCCATCCAGGTCAGGGAGGCGGTGAAGGTCCTGTCCCGCCGCGCCCCCATCGAGCACGTGATGCACTACGACGGGCTCGCCGGCACATGCGAGGTGCTGTCCCTGGAGGTGGACCCAGGATGCCCGAACCATGGGGCGGGGAGATTATCACAAAGCTGATTCTAATCCAAAGGATTATACGGCCTTCCCCCGGATTGCCGAGGACGATACCATGGTGGTAAGGGTAAGGGTCAGGAACGCAGAGACAGGGGCCACGGTCGACATGGAACTGGAGCTGGAGAACACCGTGGAGGAGATCATCGAGGGCGTCTCGGCCTATTGGGAGAAGGACCCCGGGGCCTATGTCATCCGGAGAGGGCGGCGTCTGTTGCGAGGCCAGCAGAAGGTTCAGGAACTGGACGTACAGCCGAACGAGGAGCTGGAACTGATACCCGACCCTGAGGGCGGGAACAGATGACCCTTCCCCTGGAGATCCTTTACATCCGCCTCCGGAACGAGCTGGAGGCCTGTCAGCAGTACCTACCCGACGCCTTCGATCTCAGCGAACGTAGCCTCACTA
Organism: Methanobacteriota archaeon; assembly: GCA_021372335.1. Taxonomy (GTDB): domain Archaea; phylum Thermoplasmatota; class Thermoplasmata; order Methanomassiliicoccales; family UBA472; genus UBA472. Next base: position 7,853 of record JAJFUR010000059.1, on the reverse strand, counting down.
CCTTCCCGCTGAAGGTGGAGGTCTCCCTCGACCGCACCCCCGGGCCGGTGATGGAGAACGGGAAAGTGACGTACAGGTACAACCATCGGTTGGAACTCATCATAGGCCGGGAATACCCGTTCGAGAAACCCCTGGTGATCTGGAAGACCCCCATCTTCCATCCGAACATCATGATGCCCGAGGACGGCGGGCACGTGTGCATCAAGCTCCTGTCCGATTGGTCCTTCAATTCCACCCTCTCCACCTTCATCAAGGGCTTGGAGTCCCTTCTGCTCTCTCCGAACGGAGGGAGCCCCTTCGGCACGGAGTCATGCACCGCCGCCGCGCAGTACTTCAACGCCACGCCGAGGAGGACGCCCCCGATCATCCTCTCCCCCACCCCCAAGGTGGTGCGCCAATGAGGAGGCCGCCGGTCATCCTCGAGGGGAAGGACATGGAGATCGAGGAGATGCAGCCCCCCGCCCCGGAAAGGACGCTTCCACATAAATGGCTGCCCAATGACGCTAAGCCTCTCTATTCCGAGCCAGGGGGCGCCGGGATGTACCTTTTCAAGTCAGCTGAGGAGAAGGTGCGGAACCACGCCCTCTCCCGGGTGGAAGAAGGGCTGGAGGTCATGGGCTTTCTGCTGGGAGAGGTCTTCACCCACGATGGCCACGAATACACGGTGGTGCGGGACGTGGCCACCACAGGCCTGGAGTCCACCTCCGTAAGCGTCCGCTTCGATCCAGATGGCTTCGAGGCCCTGTTCGCCTCATTGGAATGCGCTCGCTTCCGCTACGTCCTGGTCGGATGGTACCACTCCCATCCGGGCCATGGCTGCTTCCTCTCCTCAACGGACATAGCCACCCAGAAGGGCATGTTCGCCCGGCCGTACCACACCGCCCTGGTGGTGGACCCTGTGCGGCGGGAGATGGACGCCTTCTGCCTGGTCGACGGAGAGGTGCGCAGACGCAAGTTCCTGGTCTACTGGGATGAGTACCAGAACCCCTACTATGGGGAGAGCGTGAGATCCAGGAAGATGCGCGCCTGATCAGACCCAGATGGCGTGGCGGCGCCGTAGGGATGCCTCGTCCTGATGGAGTCTATCCATGAGAAGGGGGACCATCGAATCCAGGATGACCATGCTGGACAGCTCGAAGATGGTCCCTAGGGGCGCCATCCTCTTCTTCTGTTCATCCCTCGGCTGTACAAGCTCAAGGACGATATTGCTTGCGATCCCAAGCTTCGAATGGGCGCTGCCGGTAAGGCCTATGACCACGGCCCCTATCCTCCGCACGATGTTGGCCGTCTGCACCGCGGACATGGTCTCTCCAGTGTTCGAGATTATGAGGACGACATGCCCCTTCTCCACGATGGGCGTCGTGGTGTCCCCAATGAAATGAACGTTAAGGCCGATCTGCACAAGGCGCGCGGCGAAGGCCTCGCCGACCAGGCCTGACCTGCCCACCCCGTAGATGAAGATCTTGGGGGCGGATGCCAGCGTCCCCACGATCTCGTCGATGACCGCCTCATCCACCCGCTCGATGGTCCGCTTGACCTCCTCTAGAATATAGACGGTGGTCTCCTTCACTCCTCATCCTCGTCCTTGATGCCCTTGCCCTTCTTTCCCTTGGACACCCGCTTGGTCAGCACCCTCTCGTATATGACCTTCATGTACATGGCGTCATGCTCCAGCAGGGGGGAGCTGGAGATGATCACCGCATTGGGATTGGCATCCGCCAAGTACTCGGCCAAAGGCTCGAAGCGCAGATCGCCTTTCTTAATAGGCGTCACCCTGCGTTCGTTGCCGCCCTCGTGCTCCACCCCGGAGAAGTGGGTGTAGTTGAGGTCCCCAACATAGCTACGGACCTGGTCGAAGACCTCCGCGAAGTCCTCCGGTTCCCGGAGCATGCCATTGTTTCGGGCGTGCAGGTGCGCGAAGTTGACTATTGGGACGAGCCGATCGAACCGATCGCACAGTTCAAGGATCTCATCCAAGCCGCCGAAGACCTCCTTACGGCCACTGGTCTCCAGGCCCAGTCTGGGGGCGAGCTTGTTGCTCTCCCACCAGGCCACGATCTCCCCCAAACGGTCGGCTATGTTCTCGAAGGCCTCCCGCTTGCTGAGATTCCCGTAGAGGCCCATGTGCGTCACGACCATGTTGCCGCCCATCTCCTGGGTCATCATTCCCGCCCAGCGGATGGAGTCCATGCTCTTGCGGGTGAGGTCCCCCTCCCCCGCCAGGTCGATGTAGTAGGGGGTGTGCATGGAGAGGGCGACATCCAGCTCGCTCCCCATGACCCCCAGCTTGGAAAGCTCCTCGTAATTGTGCGCCAACCCGGAGGACAGGCTGATGAGCGTATCATCCTCCTTGATCTTCTCGTCAAGGTTGGTTATCCGGACCTCCTTCTTGCCCTTTCGACGATGGATCTCGACCACCAGGTCTCCTTCCAGCGTTCTGGGCGTACGGCCTACCTCCTCCTCGTCCGGAGAGCGTGACATAAGGTTCACCCGTACCATCTGGACCTCCATGGCGTTGAGGCCTAGACCGTGCACGTCCTCGATGCCGTCCTTCAAAGTACGACCCTTACAAGAGAGCGGAATACCAGCTGGACCAAAGCGAATCATCGATAACCCCGAGCAAACTAAACGATATGTCCAACGACATATATAATGACTATTGGAAATTAATTTAAAGGCGTTAATATTATCTGTCCCGCCCTTCGATCACCGCATGCGGCATCCGTGCAATGGATGTACGCATGGCCGCTCGCGCCGTCCTCCGCAGGGCATGGCCAACAGGCCCTGGGCCCTCGGTCCCATGGCACGCTTCGATGGCAAAGGTATTTAATACCCCTCCTTATTAGAGGGGGTTACCAATGTCGGGAGAGTCAGAACATGAAAGCTGGAAAGACTGACCCCAACCTTGCGGCCGTGATATCCGCCCTGAAGGCGGAGTCCAGGGCCAGCGGGGTGGGGATCTGGCGAGACATTGCTCTAAGATTGGAGAAGGCCAAGGCCAATTGGGCTGAGGTCAACCTGAGCAAGCTGGAGCGATACGCCTCCGAGGGCGATGTGATAGTCGTACCGGGGAAGGTGTTGGGGGCAGGGGAGTTGAGCAAGAAGGTCACCGTGGCCGCCTACGGGTTCTCCGAGTCCGCTAGGGCCAAGATCGAGGCCGCCGGGGGCAAGGACCTCACCATCATGGAACTGGTGAAGGAGATGCCCAAGGGGACCGGAGTCAAGATAATGGGGTGAGCACATGGTCGCCGTCATCGACGCTGAGAACCATATCGCGGGCAGGCTTGCATCGATCATCGCCAAGAGGCTGTTGAAGGGCGAGGAGATCGTGGTCGTCAACGCTGAGAAGATCGTCATCACTGGCGAGCGCGCGTCCGTCCTGGCCTCCTATAAGCAGAAGCGGGACTGCGGGAACGTGAAGAGCGGCCCGTTCTTCCCTCGCCGCGCCGACCTCATCATGAAGAGGACCGTGCGGGGGATGCTGCCCTGGCAGACCACCTCCGGCAAGGACGCGTACAGAAGGCTGAAGGTCTATGTGGGCGTGCCGAAGGAGTTCGCCGACCTGCAGAAAGAGAAGGTGGACGTTGCCATCAAGACAGGGCTGACCCAATACGTCACGCTCAGTCAGGTGGCCGAGTTCCTGGGCTCGAAGGTGAAGTGATATGTCCCAAGTTGTCAATACCAGTGGAAAGAGGAAGACGGCGGTGGCCCGAGCGGTGGCCCGCGAGGGCACCGGCATGGTGCGCATCAACAGCGTGCCCCTGGACATCGTCACCCCCGAGCTGGCACGGCTGAAGATGGCCGAGCCGTTGACCCTCGTGCCGGACAAGGCGGCCAAGGTCGACATCGATGTCAGCGTGGCCGGCGGAGGCGTGATGGGCCAGGCAGAGGCCACCCGCACCGCCATCGCCAAGGCGATCGTGGAGTACTATCAGGATGAGCAGCTGGAGCTGGCCTTCAAGCACTTTGACAGGTCACTGCTGATCAGCGACATCCGCCGGAAGCTCCCGAAGAAGCCGCTGGGCCGTGGTGCCAGGAAGAAGAGGCAGAAATCGTACAGGTGAGCGGACATGATAATTCCCGTAAGATGCTTCACATGCGGCAAGGTGGTGGGCAGCTCCTACCAGACCTTCGTCAAGAGGGTGCAGATGGGTGAGGACCCCCAGGAAGTGCTGGATGATCTGGACATCAAGCGGTACTGCTGTCGCCGGATGCTCATCTCCAATTCGGACCTGCTCGGTGAGCTGATCCCTCTGGGTTAAACCTCTTTCACCCCTTTACAACGGGTCCGTGGGGTAGCTTGGAATCCTTCCTGCTTGGGGTGCAGGTGACTCCGATTCAAATTCGGACGGACCCACCATCTTTTCTCTTCGCTCCTTGCGTTGGTCCTGACCAATGGCTCAGCATGCATATTCCGTTGTATCCAAAGCGGCGGGCCTTGAACAGCGTAGTTCATATGCCCGCCGCCCTACTGACCCTGTGTGAATATAGAGGCCATCATGGCCTGCCTAGAACTAAGGTTCGAACGTCCTCGCAGGCCCCGGTCGGATGGCAAACATATCTTAATGGGGAATGCATTAGTCAGCAAAGGATCGGTAGGGGCCGATAATGAGGAGCGTTGATGGATGCACGTCATCGTTGTCGGGGCCGGGAACGTGGGCTATACCATCGCCAGGATGCTGTCGAAGCAGCACTCAGTGCTGGTCATCGAGGACGACCTGAAGCGCTATGATTATGTGGTTAACCACCTCAACGTCGGCGCTCTGAACGGCAACGGCGCTAGCCCCAAGGTCCTGAAGGGCGTCATCAACGAGGACACGAACCTCCTCCTGGCGGTGACGGAGAGGGACGAGACGAACATCTTCTGTTGCATGATGGCCAAGCAGATCAACCCCAAGCTGGTGACCGTGGCCAGGGTGCGCAATCCCGATTACATCGAGGGCACGATGTACTCTAAGTTCCTCAACGTGGACCACATCATTTCGCCGGAGTACCTTACCGCGGTCAAACTGATGCGCATAGCCATGTTCGAGAACGCCGTGGGGTGCGAGAGCATTCCCTCCTTGGGGGTTGAGCTGGCCATGTTCAGGGTCAGCGGGAAGAGGGAGGGGGTGACCATGATACCCCTCAGGGAGCTCCCCCTCCCCGAGGAGTGCAAGGTCCTCGTCATCCACCGGGGAAAGCAGGTCATAGTGCCCACCCCCAACGACGTCCTGATGAAGGGCGACAAGGTGACCATCATCGGCAAGGGGGAGGCCGTGTCCGAGTTCAACCGGATGCTGGGGACCGTCCGGGACCCACGCGACATAGTGATCGTTGGCGGCGGGATCGTGGGAGAGCACCTGGCGACCCTCATGGAGAAGGAGGGGCTTTCCGTCAAGCTCATCGAGAACGATGAGGATCGCTGCCGCGTACTGGCCAAGAAACTAAGCCGGACGGTGATCATCAACGACAACGGCTCGGACCCCTCGGTGCTCCGCAATGAGAACGTTGCCATGGCAGACGTGCTCATCTGCGCCACGGAGACCGAGGAGGACAACCTGTTGGCATCCCTGATCGGCAAGCATCTGGGGGTATCGAAGGTCATAGCCACCTACTCCAAGAGAGAGTACGAGGAGATCTTCGGCATGAGCGGCATCGATGCCTCGGTCGGCTACTATCACGTGGTGGCCAACGAGATAATCAAGGAGACGGTGCACAACTACGAGGTCATGCTCCTCCTCGAAAAGTTCTCCGAGGAGTTCTTTGACCTCAGGGTCAACGCGGGCTCCCGGGTCATAGGAAAGAAGCTGGGGGAGATCGACATGCCCAAGATGTCCTCCATGGCCCTTGTGGTCAAGGACGGGAAGGCGATCATCCCCTCCTCCGAGACGGTTATCGAGGAGGGTGACAAGGTCTTCATCTACGCTCAGCAAACCGCCATCGCCAAGCTGGAATGGATGTTCAAGACCAACATCCCGACCGGGCCGTAGGAGGTCCTAGATGACCGCTCTGTACGACAAAGCCAGGAGATGGTTCGGCCAATTGGCCTATTACTTCGACCGGCTCAACGTGGATGTCAACAATGTCCTGAACAAGGTGGCGCGCAAGGAGAGCGCCATCCCTCACATGTTCGGCATATTGATGGTCTACTTGTCCATCAGCCTCATCGTCCCCTACCTTGTATCCCTCTACTATGATGAGGACCCCCGCCCCTGGCTCTTCCCCATCCTGCTCTGCTTCCTGATCGGCCTGATGCTCCTGCTGCGCTACCGTTCGCCGGAGGTCACCAGGCCAACGGAGGCGATGTTCATCGTAGCCACTGCCTGGTTGGTGATGGCGATCATGGGGGCGATCCCCTTCGTCATGTACGGGATGGGGGTGGTGGACGCCCTGTTCGAGGCGATGAGCGGCTTTACGACCACCGGTTCAAGCATCATGAGCGACATCGAGTCCTGGCCGAAGAGCATCCTGTTCTGGCGCAGCTTCACCCAGTGGCTTGGAGGGGCGGGCGTGATCATGGTCTTCGTCACCGTCCTCCCAATGCTGGGCGTGGGCGGCCGCAACCTCTTCAAGAACGAGTTCCCGGGCCTGGACGTACAGAACTTCTCCGCGCGCATCCAAGAGGAGGCGCGCAAGTTCCACTACATATACGGCTTCTTCTCGCTCGCCATGCTGGTGCTTCTCCTCTTGACGGGCATCGGGGTGTACGACTCCCTTTGCGTGATGTTCTCCACGGTCTCCACGGGGGGCCTGTCGCCGCACTCGGAGAGCATAGCCTACTATGCATCGGCCAGCGTGGAATGGATAGTCATAATCTTCATGTTCCTCGCGGCCACCAACTTCTACCTGCACTTCCAGGCCATAACGACCAGGGACCCCTACCGCTTCTTCCGAAGCTCGGAGTTCCGGCTGTACCTGGGCATCGTCCTGGCGGCCACGGCGGCCATCACCGCCTTCCTGTGGGGCAAGGAGTTCAGCGATCTGGGGGACGGGGTAAGGACCTCCATGTTCCATGTCGTGAGCCTGATGACCTCCACCGGTTTCGCGACCGCGAACTACATCGCCTGGGACCAGGCCGTGGTGTTCCTTCTGCTCGCCCTCATCGTCATCGGGGGCAGCACTGGCTCCACCGCGGGGGGCATCAAGGTTGCCAGGTTCTTCCTTACCTACAAGTTCATAGCCTCCGCGCTGCACAAGACGGTCCATCCCCGCTCGATATTCACAGTGAAGCTGGACGGCAGGCCGTTGAGCGAGGAGGCGCTCTCCTCGGTGGTGGCCATGGTCATGTGCTACTTCGCCACCGCCCTGGTGGCCGTGGTCACCCTCATCTTGGCGGGGGTGGACCCTGTGACCTCGGTCAGCGCAGCCGTGACCAGCCTCTCCAATTGCGGCCCAGGCCTGGGCATGCTTGGCCCATACGGCTCCTTCGGGCCGCTCCCCGTCATCGCAAAGCTCATTCTCACGTTCACCATGTGGGCCGGTCGTCTGGAGTTCATCTCGGTCCTGGTGCTGTTCACCCCGGTGTTCTGGCGGGAACTCATGAGATACCGGGAGAGGTATGTATGACATTCGTGCACATCCCTCCCGAATGGACCATCCCATCCCCCGCCCATGCCATGGAGGAGATCGCCCTCCAATTTCCGTAGACCTGACCTGAAAGGGATTGGGACGCGTTCCGAGGCCATAGGATGGGGCGATGGTCCCCCGCACCGCCAGCCCGGCAGCGGCCCCCGCGGCGGCCGCACCGGCCCGCACCACCGCGATCAACGGCGTCCCAGAAGCGCTCGCCCCCAGCGCATTTCGCCTCCTTGCCGGGGTTCCCTGTGCCGTGGGTGGACAGGACGGCCCCGAAGGAAGTCGAAGGAGCGGCC
>JAJFUR010000039.1 GCA_021372335.1 Methanobacteriota archaeon | reverse complement strand
TACCTATTCCCTCCAATTGCTCGAGCCGCACGCCTGCCTCTGCCAATGCGTTGGTGAGGGCCGTGTCCGCCGAGGAGAAGACATCGGTGGTCGGCAGCCAATATTTTCCGATGATCTCATTGTCCCGCATGATGACCGCCTTGGTGGTCGAGGAGCCCGAGTCCAATCCGGCGGTGAGCCCAACCTGCCGCTCCCTCGCCAGCAGTTCCTTCCTCTCCACTATCGTCACCAAGGCTTCCATCCTGGTCAGGAGCTGGGCGGCCTTCGTTCTCTCTGTGAACGAATAGGTGACGACCGGCAGCCGCACATGCTCCTGCACGAACCTCCTCAGCTCGGTACGCACTAGGGCGCCCTCCGCGCAGCGGAAGCAGGTGGCGATGAAGATCGCGTCCGCGTCGTAGTTGTTGTTCGCGAGTTCGAGCGCCCGGGCGATCATGAGCTTGAGCTGGGGGCTTTTGGGGTTGAACCCGAACTCCTCGACCGCCTTGTCAATCTTGTCCATGTCCACATCCGGATAGACCATCTTGGCCCCTACGGTCTCCGCGGCCCGCTCGATCTCGGGCTGGACGGAGCTATACTCCGTACCGCAGGAAAGCTGGGCGATCTTGATCATTTCAGCCCCTCCAGGAACTCCTTTACCTTGTACACCATGTCCTTGGCCTCCTCCTCGTTGGACGGGTAGTCCAGGGAAAGGATGGGCACCTTGCGCTTGCGGACCAATAACTTGGCCAACTCATTCGTCCGTTGACAGCCGACGCACCCGAAGCTGTACGGGGCGTCCTCCATGAAAATCGCCGCGTCGGCCTGGTCTATGAGCGGTCCGTACACGACCATCCGTCCTCGGATGCCGGATGGCACCTCGATGGCGGCGTATTTGAGCCCCATCTTTACATCTTCCGGGGTGATGTTGAGCGGGGGCGCCTCTATCTCATTGGACGTGACGCGCTCCCTAAGGGCCTTCATCAGGCTGAGCGGTTCATGGCCGAACCTTTCCACCAGGTCGTACAATATCAGGCTGTTCGGCGGCATTATGAATATCCTCATTGCGACACCTCGTCGACGATCTTCCTAAGCTCCTTGATCGGAAGCCTCCCTCGCTTCTTGGGGGTAGGTGGCCTCTCTCCCTCTTCAACGCATATGAGGCCCTGCTCCACCAGGCAGAGGTCCTTCCATTCCTTCTCCAGCTGGGCGAAGCCTGGCCTGGAGCCGTGATGGGCCCGGCACCTGCGAACGTCCCCCACCGGGAACGCTCGCACCTTGGAGAAGATGCGATTGGGGTCCAGCTTGCGGACCTCGCCCAGGGTTTGGCGTACTGCTTCTTTGGGACCCTCCACCACCACGCCGTAGCAGGTCTCCTTGACCGTGACCTCGTTGCCCAGGTTATGGATGAAGCGGGCGATCCGGTCCGGGGTGAGGTCGGAGGTGGGGGCTATGAATATAAGTCTCGTCTCTATTTCGCTGTCCATCCTACCCCTCCCCTGATTTGTTAACGGCCCTCTTTCCAGCGGAGGCCTTTTTCTTCTGCCCCATCTTCTTCCTCGGTCCGACGGCCTCCTCGGCCGTTGCTGGTCGAATGTAGATGATATCCCCTTCCTGGATGCCGTCCATAAGAGCGTCGAGATCGCCGATGAGGCGGCCGAGCATGTTGGCCCCATGCGGTTCTTCGCCCGTGGGGCCAAACTCCTCGCTTTCCTCGAGGCGTATGCCTATCAGCCCGCGCTGGGGGCGGGACATGTTGGTTATGGCCATGTCCCCCTTGATCGACTGCTGTTCGAACTGCCTCTCGGGATAGAGGTCTGCGGCCAACAGGGAATCGCCCTCGAAGGTGATCATGGGCATCCCCTCGAATGTGAAATGGACCTTCATGGTACCGATGGGCTTGTGGTCCAGCCCGGTGATCTTCCGGAAGTAGCGCACGGTCCAGGGGGACCCTTCGGGGTCCAGGGTGACCGCGTAGACCTTCTCCTTGGGAACGCCCATGGTCTCGATCTCCTTCTCCTTGGCGGCGTAGATGGTCAGCTCCGGCTCCTGCTCGACGACGATGGCATCGTCGGATGTGTCCCCGGTGCGCCTCTGCTCCTTCCCCAGGGAGGCTAGGAAAGCCTGGGCCTCGGCCTGGGTCTTGCCGATGGTCATTATGCGAATCGGGTCCGGCTGGACCAGCACGCTGCCCTTCACCGGGACCAGGCGCATCAGGTCGTTCCCGTTGGTCACCGTCCCCACGATATTGTGCGAGCGGTTGAGCTGCCGCACCTCGTTGTAGAAATAGATCTTGCCGTTCTGGTATCCCCTGTGCCGCACCGTGACGGTGCCGGGGCGGCGCACGTCGCTATATTCCTGGCCTAAGGAGGTATCGAGGTTCGCTTCGCTCGCAGTGTAGCTGAACCCCTTCTCATCGATGGAAAGGCTGCCCTCGCTTGTCACGACCAGGAAATGCTCGCAGCAGAGCGGGGACCTGTCATCGAGCTTCACCCCCACATACGTCTCGATGAGCATGCCATCCTCCACCGGCGCATTGAGGTCCGTGACCGTCAGGGCGTCCTTGGAGGTCAGGCGCAGCACCACGGGCTCGATGTCCTCGATGACGTCCCCCTCCTGCAGGAGGTCCAGGACGTACCGACCGCGAGTGACCCTGCCGAACGCTGCGTCCATCAGGCCCAGGTCTTCGTCCATGTCCGTCCTGGCGATCATGACATAGGTGGTACTGACGTCATATCCTCCAAGGGCGAAGAAGCAATCGTATCGCCTGTAGTGGCTGACGCCCCTGCCCTTCTCGAACTGCGTCGGGAAGGAGCCGAAGGCGTGCAGCTTGCTGGTCTGCCACCGCAGGGAGCGCCCCACCACATTGTGGTAGAGGGTCTTCCACGCCTCGGCGTACCTGCTGTCGTTCAGCTCGATGATGAAGCAGCCCCGGGGGGTCTTGACCATGTACTCATTGGTGAGCTTGCGCTGGGCGTCCATGGGGCGAATGAGGGCCACTGAGGACCCGGGCAGGTACGGCTCTCCCTCGATGGCCTGGGCGACCGTTGCCCCCGCAGGCAGCTCCTTTTCCCTCCCATTGATAACCGCTCTCATCTTGTCCCTCGTAGGCATGCAGTGCGGCAATAATAAGGTTATTCTTGTCTCGTTCCATCTGGCCACTGAGATTCGGCCCTTTCACCATCCCTTGGGCCTGCTCAAGCATCATGGAAGGTATGAATAGATGGGATGCGCTAAATGCTCTCGTGGACAGGGAAGAGGTCCGTTCCGCTGTGCGGGCGAGGATGTTGGCGATGGAAGGGGTGGAGGCCCTGGTGTTCCTGGACCAAGGCTTTCGGCAGGAGATCGAGGCTTTGGAGCGCCGAGCGGAGGAGAACGGGGCGCTCGGAGGGCTGATGCCCTTCGTCAATACCGGTGTTTGGGAAGTGCTCTCCCGGAGCGAGGTCTTCATCATGGTCGTGCAGCCCCAGGTCGAGATCATTCGTCCGGAGCAGCAGCAGGTGCGCATCATCGATCAAAGAGGGAACATCATCGGTGAGTACGTTCCGGAGGGATGGGGAGAGGACGCTGACCGCAGGGAGAACGCCTACATGATCGGGGACAACTTCATAATGTACGGGGACGTGGAGATCATCGGGGAACCCTACTTCGTGATCCCGCCAATGCCCTTCCCGCCCTTGGAAGATATGCCCGGCATCAAGGGGCTGGTCAGCGCTGGCATTTCCACGCTCTCCGATGATTACGTCCGCTCCCGGCTTGGATACGGGGACACCAAGTGCTGGACGCACATGGTCGGCTACGACGTCTAGGGCAGGGTGCGCTTGACCTTGGCCACGATCTCGTCCAGCTTGACCTGGCTGATCGTGGTGCCGCGCACCACCCCGGTCACTATCTCCATTATC
>JAJFUR010000037.1 GCA_021372335.1 Methanobacteriota archaeon | reverse complement strand
AAGGTTGGGACAATGGGCTCCGACATCGAAAGGTGAAGGCAATCTCGAAACCCAATCGTAGTTCGGATTGAGGGTTGTAACTCACCCTCATGAAGCTGGATTCCGTAGTAATCGCTTGTCAACATCAAGCGGTGAATATGCCCCTGCTCCTTGCACACACCGCCCGTCAAACCACCCGAGTTGGGTTTCAGTAAGGATATCTCATTTTGGGGTCTTCGAACTGAGATTCAGCAAGGAGGGTTAAGTCGTAACAAGGTATCTGTAGGGGAACCTGCAGATGGATCACCTCCTACGCAAGGGGAAACACCGAAGGCATTTCGTGTGTTTCCCCCACCAATTCCGGCAGGGTTACCAGGCACCAAAAACAACATCGAGCGTCCCCATTCAATGCATTTTTTTCTCAACTCCAAAATCCCTACCCAGGGGCCTGAGCAGAAGTCATAAATATCCTCCCAGTTTATCGAAGGCTCCCGTGAGGGCATGAAGTACGTTTTTGTCACGGGAGGGGTCATATCCGGGTTGGGAAAGGGGATAACAGCGTCCTCGATCGGCCGCCTGCTCAAGTCCCGAGGGGCCAAGGTAACGGCCATCAAGATCGACCCCTACCTCAATGTGGACGCAGGGACGATGAACCCGTTCGAGCACGGGGAGGTGTTCGTCCTCGATGACGGCGGGGAGGTGGACCTGGACCTGGGCAACTACGAAAGGTTCCTGGACATCAGCCTGACCAGCGCGCACAACATCACGACCGGCAAGGTCTACAAGTCGGTGATCGAGAAGGAGAGGATGGGGGAGTACCTGGGGAAGACCGTACAGATCATTCCGCACGTCACGAACGAGATCAAGGCGCACATCATCAACGTGGCCGAGGCCACGGGAGCGGACGTGTGCATCGTCGAACTGGGGGGCACCGTGGGCGACATCGAGTCCATGCCCTTCCTGGAGGCGGTCCGGCAGATGAACCATGACCTCGGGAAGGGGCGCAACTGCCTCTTCGTGCACACCACCCTGGTCCCGGTCATGGGAACCGTGGGGGAGCAGAAGACCAAGCCCACCCAGCACTCGGTCAAGGAGCTCAGGGCCATCGGCATCCAGCCTGATATCATAGTGGCGAGGTGCAAGGACCCCCTGGAGGAGCCGATAAGGCGCAAGATATCCCTCTTCTGCGACGTCCCCGTCGAGGCGGTGGTCACCGCGGCGGACGCCCGCTCCATCTACGACGTCCCCATGGCCCTGGAGGCGCAGGGACTTACGGACTACATCATGCAGCGCTTAGGGCTTGCGGAAAAGACCAGGGACCTGGAGGGGTGGAAGGACTTTGCGCGGAGGATCAACGAGCAGGAGCGCACGGTCCGCATCGCCTGCGTGGGCAAGTACACCAACCTCGCCGATTCCTACATATCGCATTTGGAGGCGTTCCACCATGCCGGCGCGGAGGCGGGGACGAGGGTGCAGGTGACGTTCGTGGACTCGGAGGTCGTCCAACAGTATGGTATAACCGAGGAGCTCCTGGGGGCGGATGGGGTCCTGATCCCGGGGGGCTTCGGGGTAAGGGGGATAGAGGGAAAGATAGCGACCGCCAAGTTCGCCAGGGAGAACCGCATTCCGTTCCTTGGGGTCTGCCTCGGTTTCCAGATAGCCACCATTGAGTTCGCCCGGAACGTTCTGGGGATGGAGGGGGCGAACAGCACGGAGTTCGACCCAGACACCCCCTTCCCCGTGGTGGACCTGCTCCCGGAGCAGAAGAACGTGAAACGGCTGGGGGCGACCATGAGGCTTGGGGCCCAGCCGGTGATGGTGGAGGAGGGGACGAAGGCGTTCGAACTCTACGGCAAGGCGCTGATCATGGAGCGCCACAGGCACCGCTACGAGATCAACCCCAAGCACATAGAGGAGCTGGAGACGGGGGGATGGAGGTTCACCGGGCGGTCCGCGGACGGCGTTAAAATGGAGATCGGGGAGATGCGGGGGCACGACTTCTACCTCGCCTCGCAGTTCCATCCCGAGTTCAAGTCCCGGCCCAATAGGCCGTCCCCATTGCACCTGGGGCTGGTCAAGGCGGCGGTGGCCCGCAAGTACGGGGCAACCCAATAAGCTTTATATCGCATGGGGGACTTGGAGGACCGATCGACATGCCCAATGATGACTACCTTTCCTTGCTGGACCGGGCCAAGACGCAGCTGCCGGAGACCATTGAGAAGCACGAACGGTTCGTGGTCCCCGAGCCGGACGTGTTCCAGGAGGGGAAGACCACCGTCTTCCGTAACTTCGGGGATGTTGTGGACGCATTGCGCCGGGAGCCTGAGCATGTGCTGCAGTACCTCCTCAGGGAGCTTGGCACACCCGGCACCCTGGAGGGGCGGCGCGTCATCTTCAAGACCCGCCTCACCTCGGCCCAGATCGCGGACAAGGTGCAGAGCTACGTGGACACGTTCGTGGTCTGCTCGGAGTGCGGGAGACCGGACACGCACATCACCAAGGAGGACCGTGTGCTCATCCTTGAATGCGAGGCCTGCGGCGCCCATCGTCCCGTCAACGTCCGCAAGGTCCAGAAGCCCACCGAGGAGGGGCTGCGGGAGGGCGGGGTGTACGAGATGATGATCGAGGACGTGGGCAAGAAGGGCGATGGAGTGGCCCGCATGTTCGATTATATCATCTATGTTCCCGGCACCGTGAAGGGGTCCAGGGTGAAGGTCAAGGTGGCCAAGATCACCGGCAAGGTGGCCTATGGCAACGTATCCATGGAATGACCTTCCGTTCGCGGAGGGCATTAACGATTTAAGCCTGTCCGGCCATTTCCACCCATGCGCACCGCCAGGCAGTACGTTCTTCTGATAGGGATGTTCCTCGCCGTGCCCTTGGCGGCGCTGCTGGTGGTGCCCTCTGTGCCCAGCGGCTATAGGGCATTCCAGGACCAGAACGACCCGACGAGCCCCATCGTATTCATAATACTGGTGGTGGTCATGACGGGGGCGATGCTGGTGCTGATCAAGCGCGCCCGCCGGGGGCTGCTCAAAGCCCTGCTGATGGGGGCGTTGGGGGTCGGGCTATTCTCCATCGGTTCGCTCTTCCTATTGCTGGCCGGACAGGGGGAGGCCCTCTCGCTCGGCTTCGGGCTTGCCATGGCCGCCGGGGTGCTCACCCTTATGTACAAGTACCCGCGCTGGTACGTGGTGAACGCCGCGGGCCTCATCATCGGCGCGGGGGCTGCGTTGGTCCTCGGCATCACCCTCGGCATCCTGCCGTCCCTCATATTGCTCACCGTCATGGCCATGTATGATGCCATCTCCGTCTACGTCACCAAACACATGCTCACCCTGGCCGAGGGGGTGGGGGACCTGGGCCTCCCGATCGTCCTCGTAGTGCCGGGTCGTCATGGGACCGACCTCGCCCAGCTGGACCTCAAGGACCGAAGCAAGGACGCCGAGAGGGAGATGATGCTCATGGGGCTGGGGGACGCGGTCATCCCCTCCGTGCTCGTGGTCTCGGCGGCGGCCAACCTTCCCCCGGTGAGCGGGGCAGGCTGGCCGTGGCCGGCCATGAGCGTGGCCCTGCTCACGTTGGTCGCGGTGACGATAGGGCTCGCAGCCCTGATGCTCCTCATCTCCAAGGGCAGGCCCCAGGCCGGCCTGCCGTTCCTGAACGGCTCCGCCATAATAGGGTATGCCCTCTCCTACCTGTTGGTCTACCAGGACCTCGGCTTCGGCTTTGCCTGAGCAAAATGCTTTATCCCTTTCGCCATTACCGCTGGATGTGAGCGGAAGGTACCTTGTTCTCTCGGACGTGCATCGCCGGGAGTGGGTGGCCGAGGCGGCCAGGGAGCTGATGCGGGAGCATTCCTTGGAAGAGGCGGTGCTGCTCGGGGACATCACACACTTCGGGCCTCCGGCCTATGCGGAGGACTTCATCCGTTCCCTCGGCGCAAGTTGCTACGCCGTCCCGGGCAACTGCGATCCCTTGGGAACGGAGGCCTTCATCGAGCGGAGCGCAGTCTGCCTTCACAGGCATAAGGTGAGGGTAGACGGTCGGACGTGGGGAGGATTGGGAGGTTCGAACCCGAGCGTGTTCCGTACCCCGTTCGAGATGCCGGAGGAGGAGATATCAAGATCGCTGAGGCCGATCATGGAGGAGGGCATGGTCCTGGTGCTGCATTGCCCCGCCTATGGTACCTTCGACCTCACCTACTCGAACCGGCACGTTGGGAGCAGGGCGGTGCGCGATGCCGTAGAGAGATGCAGGCCCGCGGTGGTCCTCTCCGGGCATATCCATGAGGACCGCGGGGTGACCATGAAGGAGGGCGTGTGGTATATGAACCCGGGGGCCGCCAAGGACCACTATGCAGGGATGATGGAGCTTGGGGACGAGGTCCGCCTGACCCTACTGGACCTCTAGACCGGAGGCCAAGGTTTTTATAGACAAGCCTATTTAGGTGGCCCAGGATTGCTATGGCAATATGGCAAGGTAGGTCCAAGAGGAAGCCCACTGGCGGGCGTTTGACGCTGTCCAGGAAGAAACGGAGGTACGAGATCGGCAAGGAGCCCGTCTTCACCCTTGTGGGCAGCGAGAAGCGGTCGGTGTCCAGGGTGCGCGGGGCGAACACCAAGGTGCGCCTGCTGAAGGCCCAGTTCGCCAATGTCGTCGACCCGGCCACCAACAAGACCCAGAAGGCCAAGATCATCACCGTCAAGGAGAGCCCCGCCAACCCGAACTACGTTCAGCGCAACATAATCACCAAGGGCGCGGTCATCCAGACCGAGCTCGGCCCGGCAAAGGTCACCTCCAGACCGGGACAGGACGGCTCCATCAACGCCATCCTCGTGAAGGAGTAGGGGCACGGGGTCGCCCATGGCTCTGGACGAGGACACCGCGTGGGTGCTCTGGCCGGAGTACTTCGACCGGTCCAGGCCCCGGTCCCGAGGGCGTAAGGTCAAAAAGGGGCTGGCCGTTGTCAATCCTACCGTCGATATGATCTCAGCGGCCCTCAGGCAACTGGGGCTGCAGCATAAGGTCGAGCGGGAGAAGCGCTATCCCGCCAACTGGTTCTCCAGCGGGGGAAGGGTGCTGGTCGAGCGAACCGGGCCCAAGTCCCAATTGGTCCTGAAGGTGGGGGAGCTGCTGGCAAGCGCTCAGCGGTCCTGAGGGGTCTCCACCTCTTCCACCAGCTTCTTGCCCGCGGACACGCTGTCCACGGAATGGATGACCGCCCCGGAGTCGATGATGACCTCCTCCACATCCTCGTAGTTGATGGCGGTCCCCTCGATCGTTATCTTGATGCTCTCGGTCTCCTGGTCCACTTCATCTAAAGTGCAGTTGACCCCGGACACCCCCTCGACGACGCTGAGCCTCGTTGCCAGGTCGATTATGGACGGGTGGTGGGGCTTGAGCACGTCCAGCACCAAACGTTTTATCTCGGACATCTTGGATTCTTCCAGCTTTAAAATGGGGTCCTGATATAAATTGCTTGTCGATGTCTGGAAAGGATTATTCCCATCCAAGGCCATGCCCTATCCATGATCGAGCAGGAGGAGGTCCGGGTCCTGGATATCAATTCGGAGTTCCTGGGGGTGCCGCCCGAGGTCCTCATGGAGAACGCCGGTCAGGTCGTGGCCAAGGAGATCACCTCCCGCTTTGGTGAAGGGCTGCGCATCGCAATCCTCTGCGGTACAGGCAACAACGGGGGGGATGGCTTCGTGACCGCCAGGGCATTGATGAAGGCCAACCGCGTAAGGGTGCTACTGGCATTGCCCCCTTCGCACATACGGTCCCCTGAGGCCCGCCTCAACTTCGAGAAGGTCGAGGAACTGCACGGGGTCTACTCGGGGGAGGACCTCTCCGCCTATGATCTGTTAGTGGACGCGCTCCTCGGCGTCGGGGCCAAGGGCGAGCCCAGGGAGCCGTATGCGACGCTCATCAGGGCCATCAACGCCTCGGGCAGGCCGGTGGTCTCGGTCGATGTTCCCTCGGGGATGGGGACCGGGCTGGCCGTCCGTCCCGCGGTCACGGTGACCTTCCATGACCTCAAGGTCGGAATGGACGAGGGACGGTGCGGGGAGATCGTGGTGAAGGATATAGGCATCCCGGCCGAGGCGGAAAGGTACGTCGGGCCGGGGGACCTGGTACACTTCCCGCTGCCCTCCCCGGACTCGCATAAGGGACAGAATGGAAGGTTGCTGGTGGTCGGTGGGGGCCCCTACACGGGGGCGCCGACCCTCGCGGGACTGGCCGCATACCGCGTCGGGACAGACCTGGTCTTCGTGGCCTGCCCCGACGTGGTCCGGGGGGTCATTGCGAGCTATTCCCCCAACCTGATCACGGTCCCTTTGGCTGGGAGGAGATTTGGCGTCGGGAGCGTCGAGAGGACGCTCGCCCTCTGCAAGGGAATGGACGTGGTCCTCCTGGGCCCGGGGCTCGGGGATGACGAAGACACCTTGGCTGGAGTGAGAGGAGTCTTCTCGAAATGCACCTTGCCAATGGTGCTCGACGCGGATGCATTGAAGGCCGTGGCCGGACATCTGGACATGCTCAAGGGCAAGAAAGGGGTCCTCACCCCACACCACGGGGAGCTGGAGGGGCTGATCGGCCAGCCCGTGCCCAAGGACGACGGGGGAAGGACCGAGGCGGCGAAGGAACTGGCCGCCAGGACCGGCTGGACCGTCCTCCTCAAAGGGAGGGTGGACGTCATCACCGACGGGCGAAGGGTCAAGCTCAACCGGACCGGCAACGCGGGCATGAGCGTGGGCGGCACGGGGGACGTGCTGGCGGGGATCACCGCCGGCCTGCTCTCAAAGGGGATGGCCCCCTTCAACGCCGCCCGCGCCGCCGCCTATCTCAATGGTTCGGCGGGGGACATGGCTTTCGAGGAGTACAGCTATGGCCTGATGGCCACGGACCTGCTCGAGCGTGTCCCGCGGGTCCTCCAGCGATGCCTGTCGAAACTATGAAAGAGGTATGCAGATGAAGGTCGGCCTGATCTCGGACGTCCATGCGAACCTTCCAGCCTTGGAAGCGGTCCTGCAGGACATGAGCGCTCGGAACGTGGGAACGGTGTACTGCGCGGGGGACATCCTTGGATACTACACCTTCCCAGATGAGGTCGTGGAGCTCCTGAGGGGGAGGGAGGTGCACTGCATCGCCGGGAACCACGACAGGGCCGTATTGGTGGGGACAAAGGGCATGAACAGCATCGCCGCCGCTGCCATTGAGTGGACGAGGGGGCATATCTCCTCATCCACCTACGCCTTCATTCGCGATCTGCCGAATTCCATCCATCGGCCGGTGGATGGGGTTATGGCGGCCATTCACCACGGGTCCCCACGGCATATGTCCGAGTACATATTCGAAGAGCACGTGAGCGACGAGCTGCTGGCGGTGGCCGGCGCCAAGCTCCTGGTGCTTGGCCATACCCATATGCCGTACATAGCGCAGTTCCCGAGCGGCCATGTCATCAACCCTGGTTCAGTGGGGCAGCCCAGGGACGGTGACCCTCGGGCCTCCTACGCCATCCTTGATACGGCGGAATGGACCTTCAGCATGGTGCGGGTGGGCTACGACCAGCGCACCGTGATCGCCGGGGTGAGGGAGAACGGGTTGCCGGAGATGCTCGCCTCCCGGCTGCTCAGGGGCGCGTAGATGGTGTCCAAGGCGGTCCCGGTCCCGGACCACCCGGCGCTTGAGGTCCTGGGTGAGGAGCGCGTGCTGTGCGTCGGGGACCTGCACATCGGGATAGAGACGGACATGCGCTTCCGGGGGATAGTCATCCCGTCGCAGACCAATCGCATGCAGCGGGAGCTCATTGACCTGGCGAAGGGGGTAGACCGTCTTGTGATAATCGGGGACGTCAAGCACCAGGTCCCCGGTTCGACCAAACAGGAGCATGCAGAGGTCCCCCGGTTCTTCAATAGCCTGTTGGGCCACTACCCGCGCATAGACATCGTCAAGGGCAACCACGACACGGACATCGAGCGCATGGTGCCCGCCAAGGTTACCGTTCATGATCAAGGAGGCCTTGTCCTTGACGATGTAGGGTTCGTGCACGGGCATGCATGGCCGTCCCAGGAGGTCATGGCGTCCCGCCTTCTGATAATGGGGCATAATCATCCTGCGGTCGTCTTCGAGGACGGGCTCCATCACAACCAGGTGGAGAGATGCTGGGTGCGCTGCCGGTTCAGGAGCGGAGGGGGAAGATACGAAAGGGTCCCGGACGAGGCGATCATGGTCCCGGCCTTCAACCGGTCCTTGGGGGGAGGACCGGTCAATCTGGAAGGGCCGAGAATGCTCGGCCCCCTCCTGGCCAATGAACTGGTGGACCTGGCGAACGGCCAGGTGTATTTGATGGACGGATTGCTCCTCGGCAGCGTATCGGCGCTCAGGGTCAAACGGAGAGGGTACTTTCGGATGGAGGATTGACCCTTAAGGCCTCCGCGCAAAATAAAAAACAGGAAAAGGTTGGGAAAGGGGTTTCAGCAGCTGCGGGAAAGGGTCCTGTAGACCGAGCCGTCGGCCCGCCTGATGACCGCGTCGATGGGCATCTGGCCTGGCAGGGTGTGTGTGGCGCAGCTGTTGCAGGGGTCGTAGGCCCTGTAGGCCATCTCCACGGCGTTGAGCAGCCCGTCGGACACCTGCCAGTTCTTGATCAGAGCGGTGGCGGCCTTGCGGACGCTGAGGTTCATGGGGGCGTTGTTGTTCGTGGTCCCCACCACCAGGTTCACGTCCTTTGTTATGCCGTTCTTGTCCGCTACGTAGTGGTGCACGAGCGTGCCACGCGGGGCCTCCAATATACCGACGCCCTCGCCAGGCTCCTTCACAGGGTTGCGCACATGTTTGCCGGTGATCTCCGGATCCTGGGACAGCTCCAGCAACTTTTCCGAGGCGTACAGCATCTCGATCACACGGGCCCAGTGGGTCGCCATTGTATGATGGATCGGCCCCTTGACCCCGAGGTCCCGGAACGTGCCGAAGTACTTTTCGTACTCCGCCTGCGCGAGCGGGGTGGTGAAGCCCTTCGAAACGTTCAGCCTGGCGAGCGGGGTGGCGCGGTAGATGCCGCTGTCCTTCCCGTCCACAAGGCCCTTCCAGCCGATCGGCTTGAAGTAGCAGAACTTCTCGTAGGACCAGGGCAGGGTGTGCTCGGCGATGTACTTCAGGTAGTCCTTGCCCGTGTAGCGGGCGACCTCCTCCCCGGTGGGGGAGATCATCTTCTGCGTTCCGTCGTAGAAGTTGATCTTGTCGTTCTTGTCCACCGTGCCCAGGTAGTAGGTCTCGTTGTAGTAGATGCCGGGGTCGGTGATCAGCGCCAGATAGTCCTTGTTCTTGAGCACGACATCTGCGAACAGCTGGTTCGTGAACTTGCTGAACTCCACGCAGGACTTGGCCATTGCCTCGATCTTCGCCCTCTCGTCCTCGCTGATGCTCTTGGAGAACCCGCCGGGAATGCCGCACACCGGGTGCGTGGCCTTTCCGCCGAGCATCTCCTGGATCTTCTGGGCGTAGGACCGGTGCTTGATGACCTCGCCGCCGATCTCCACTCCGACCGCCGCGACCACCCCGAGGATGTTCCGCTCGGCCTTCGGGGCCCCGGGGCCTAGGACGAAGTCAGCGGCCGCCAAGGCGTAGAAGTGGGCGATGTGGCTGTGGATGTAGTGCGCCATGTAGAAGAGCTCGCGGAGCTTCTTGGCCGTCTCAGGGGGTTCGACGCCGAACACACCGTCCAACGCCTTGGTGGAGCATAGGTGGTGCGCCCCGGGGCATACCCCGCAGAGCCTGGAGGTCAGTTTGTTGAGCTCATCCACGGACCTGCCGATGCAGAACTTCTCGAATCCCCTCAGCTCGGGCACCTGCCAATAGGCGTTTGCCACGTTCCCGTTGTCGTCCAGGAAGATCTCGATCTTGCCATGGCCCTCCAACCGGGTGATCGGGTCGATCGTGATCCGCTTCTCGGTCACCTTCTCAATCTTATCGGGTCCCTGACCCATCAATATCGGGCACATTCGTTCAGGCCTCCTTGGGGGCTGTGGTAGCTTTCCTTTCCTTAACCTTCTTCTTGATGATAGAGGCGGGCATTGTGAACGCGTAGAACGTGCCGAGCGGATCCTTGACCTGGGTCATCAGCTCCAAGATATCGTCCTCGCTCAGCTGGCTTTCCTGGTTGCCAATGGCGAATATCGAGGCCAGCGCGCTCAGCATGCTTCCGCCCTGGTCCAGGACCTCGGCTGTGGGGCCCATGCATCCGCGGCAGGGCTGATTGCCCTCCAGGCACTTGGCGCCGCAGCCCGCCCTCGTGGACGGCCCCAGGCATATGATGCCCTGCTCCAGCATGCACTTCTCGGGATCGATGTCGATCTCGTAGGGCATGTATATCTTCTCGACTTTCTTAGTGGTCCTCTTCCTGGCGCACTCATCACAGAGGGTCTTCTGGGAGGCGATGACGGAGCCCTTGGGGGGCAGGGGGGCGCCTTCCTTCACGTGCTTCTCGACCATGCCCAGGAACTCGTTTATGAGGTTGGTCGTCGGCGGGCAACCGGGCATGTAGTAATCCACGTCTATGACCTGGTCCAGGGTGTATACGGTGTCGTACAGGACCGGGATCTCGATCTCCCCCTCGGGGACCTTGTAATGCGGGGTGGGCAGAACCTTCTCCACGTTGTCGGAGGTAGGGGTGTGCCAATACACGTACTCCAGGATCTCTTTCTTGCTGGTCATGTTGGCCAGGCCGGGCACCCCGCCGAAGCAGGCGCAGGAACCGAAGGAGACGATGAGGGCCGACTTCTGCCTCAGCAGCTTGGCCATATGCTCGTTCTCGCTGTTCCTGATCGCTCCGTTGATGAGGGTGGCGGTTATGTACCCATCCGGCATGGCCTCGACGTCCTTCACCTTGGCGTCCACGGCGATGGGCCAGAACGCGATGTCGGCGATCTCGGCGACGCCCAGGATCTTTTCGTCGATGTCCAGCAGGGCGACGTCGCATCCTCCGCACCCGGCAGCCCAGTACTGTGCGATCCTTATCTTTGCCATTTATCTCTCCTCCTTACTCCTCGTTTATGGGGTTCGGCCCCAGTTCCCTGATGGTGCGGTCAAACTCCTTTATGGTCTGCTGGAACTTCATCCCCTCTGAGGCGGAGACCCATTCCAGCTTCAATCGGTCTGGGTTGAACCCGTACTGCTCCAGCAGCACGCGGAGCAGGGCGATCCTCCTTCTGGTGCGGTAGTTCCCGCCAATGTAGTGGCAGTCGGCGGGGTGACAGCCGAGGACGAGGACGCCATCGGCCCCCTTTGCGAAGGCCCTCAGGACGAACTCGGGGTCCACCCTGGCCGAGCACATTGTGCGGATGACACGGAAGTTGGTCGGCATCTGCAGACGGGACACTCCGGCCAGATCAGCCCCAGCATAGGAGCACCAGTTGCAGCAGAACACCAACAGCTTCGGCTCCCAGCCCTCGGCCTCCACGGGGGCGCTCTGGGCCTGCGCTTCCTCGGCCATCACTTACCACCTCCGACGAGGGCGGCGTCGATCTGTGCCAGGATCTGGTTGTTCTTGAAGCCCTTCTGTTCGAGGGCGCCGGACGGGCACGCGGCCACGCAGGTCCCGCATCCCATGCACAGGCCCTCGTTGATCACGGCCTTGCGCTTGTCCGGGTTCGCCGGGTCGCCCACGATGGTGATTGCGCGGTACTCGCACACGGGTTCGCACACGCCGCAACCATTGCATACCATCTCGTTGACCGCGGCGATGATGCCCTGGGTCTCGAGGTACTGCTTCGAGATGATGGTCATGGCCCTTGAGGCGGCCCCGGAGGCCTGAGCGATGGTCTCGTCGATGAACTTCGGCCAATGGGCAAGCCCTGCCAGGTATACGCCGCTGGTGGCGAAGTCGACCGGCCTCAGCTTCATGTGCGCCTCGAGGAAGTACTTGTCCTTGCTCAAGGGCACCTTGCACATCTTGGCGAGCTCCTCATTGTCCTCGTTCGGGCGGACCCCGACGCTCAGGACAAGACAGTCCGGGGAAAGCTGGACCGGGGCGCCGAGGATGGTGTCCTCGACCACGACCTTGCCGTCCGCGGTCATCTCGGGCATCTTGTTCTCCGGATAACGGATGAACTTGACGCCCAGCCCACTAGCCTCCTTGTACAGGGTCTCCCTGAAGCCATAGGTCCTGATGTCCTTGTGCAGGATGTAGACCTGGGCCTTGGGGTCCCTCTTCTTGATCTCAATGGCGTTCTTGACCGCCTTGGAGCAGCATACACGGCTGCAGTACGGGGCGGCATCGTTCCTAGAGCCAACGCACTGGACCATGACGACGTTCCTGGCGGCGAACTTGCCCTCCGCCAAGGCCTTCTCCAGCTCGTTCTGGGTGACCACCTTCTTGTCCTTGCCGTAGTTGTACTCCGTCGGCACATAGGCCTTGGCCCCTGTGGCAATCACGATGGCACCGGTCTCGATCTCCTTGCCACCGGTGACCTTCACCTTGAAATTGCCCACGAATCCGGAGACGTCCTCCACCTTGGTGTTCAGGTGAACAGTTATCTTACCGTTCGCCCGCACCTTGGCCTCCAGGTCCTTGATGTACTGCCTGGGGGAGATCCCTCCCTCAGCGGTGTACAGGTTGACCATGTTCCCGCCCATGGCACCTGTGGCCTCCAAGATGTCGACCTTGAAGCCCTGGGCGGCGATGTCCAGGGCAGCGGTCATTCCGGCCAGCCCGCCGCCCACGACGACGGCGGAGTGGTTGACGCCCAGCTTGGACTTGGTCAGCGGTTCCAGGTAGCGGGCCTTGGCCACGGCCATCCGCGTCAGGTCCTTGGCCTTCTCGGTGGCCTTCTCCGGCTCGTGCATGTGGATCCAGGAGCACTGGTCGCGGATGTTGGCCATCTCGAAGAGGAACGGGTTCAGCCCAGCCTCCTTTATGGTGCTCTGGAACAGGGCCTCATGCGTCCGGGGGGTGCAGGAGGCGACCACTACGCGGTTCAATTTGTGCTCCTTTATCATCTTCTTGATGCTTTCCTGGGTATCAGCGGAGCAGGTGTACTTGTTCTCCGCAGCGTACACTACGTTGGGCAGGGTCTTCACGTACTCCACGACGGAGGGCACGTCGACGGTCCCGCGGATGTTGATGCCACAGTCGCACACGAACACACCGATGCGGGGCTCCTGCCCGGTGACATCGGTCTCGGGGACCTCCTTGACAACGGTGTCGATGCTGACCCTGTTGTTGAACACGTGGGAGCCGGCCTTGGCGGCCGCACCGCTCGCCTCGGCCACGGAGGTCGGGATATCCTTAGGGGCGCTGAAAGCACCAGTGACGTACACCCCCTTCTTGGTGGTCTCAAGGGGAGTGTAGACCCCGGTTTGGCAGAAGCCGAATTCGTTCAGCTTGAACCCCAGCCGGTCAGCCAAGGCCTTGGCGGATGATGGAGGCTGGAAGCCGGCGGACAGGACGACCAGGTCGAACTCCTCGGCCAGGACGTTGTTCCCATCGCTGTAGCGCAGCAGCAGGTTGTTGCCCTCGGTCTCCTCCACGGAGGCGACGCGGGTGCCGCGGTGCATCTTGATGCCATACTCGTTCTCGGCCCTCTTGGCGTAGTCCTCGAACTCCTTGCCGAACGCCCTGAGGTCCATGAAGAAGATGGTGGATTTCAGGCCAGTGGTGTGCTCCCCCGCGATTATGGCCTGCTTGAGCGCATACATGCAGCAGACGGATGAGCAGAAGGGGTTGCCGACCTTCTCATCCCTGGAACCGACGCACTGGATGAAAGCGACCTTCTTAGGTGTCTGATGGTCGGAGGGTCTGACCACGTGCCCCTGATAGGGACCGGTGGCGCTAAGGACCCTTTCGAACTCCAGGCTGTTGAGGACGTTCTTGAACTCCTTGTAGCCGTACTCCTTCTTCAAGCGGGCGTCGAATAGCTCGTACCCGGGCGCGAGCACGACCGCACCCACGTTGATCTTCTCGATCTGCTCCTTCATCTCATAGTCTATGGCATCGGCGGGGCAGACCTTCTTGCAGTTGCCGCACTTGCCCTTGGTGAGATAGAGGCATTTATCAGCGTCGATCGCGTACTTCATGGGCACAGCCTGGGCGTAGGCCACGTAGATAGCCTTCCGGTTCATCAGGC
This sequence comes from Methanobacteriota archaeon, assembly GCA_021372335.1. GTDB lineage: Archaea > Thermoplasmatota > Thermoplasmata > Methanomassiliicoccales > UBA472 > UBA472. The sequence continues at coordinate 36,371 of JAJFUR010000037.1, read as the reverse complement.
CCAGCTCGTACTCGCTGGGGACCTTGGACGGGCACTTCTCTGCGCAGAGACCGCAGCCGACGCATCTGTCCTCGCGGACGTACCGGGGCTTTTTCTTCAGGGTAACGGTGAAGTTGCCGGCCTCCCCCTCGATCCCCATGACCTCGGTCAGCGTCATCATGCTGATCATTGGGTGCCTCGCCGCCTCCACGAGCTTAGGGGACAGAATGCACATCGAACAATCGTTCGTTGGGAAGGTCTTGTCCAACTGGGACATGACACCCCCTATGCTGGCCTTGCTTTCGACCATGTAGACCTTGAACCCGGACTCGGCCAGGTCCAAAGAGGTCTGGACGCCGCCGATACCTCCCCCGACGACCAGAACAGAACCGCTCTTTGATACCATATTCGCTCCTCCTTTTACGTCATCCATCGATCCTTGGGACGATTGTTCCCCCTTGCTGTCCTTCTTGAACAATCCGCCAAATATTGATTTTAAACCGCTCAACCTCTCCCTCCTATTGTAACTCCCACTCCGGACCAAAACGCCGGGTCCGCCCCTTACCCTTCGCACACCTATCCCAGAGAGGCGAATGGGCACCTCCCGGGAACCTCATCCCAGAGGCCTGGACCGCCAGGGAGAGCCCCCCTGACGACTGGGCGGCCTTGCAGGGATTGGAATGTCCATATTTCAACATTATGTGCTCTGTTGATGGATAGGACATGGTGTTTTGGTGATTGCGTTCCGTTTAAGAACATTTCGCTTTTATCGTTTTAGTAATCGGAAGAATAAGCGTGCGTGCATAGGAAATGGGCTTTTGACCTTAGCGCGCTGATCGCTCCCAATGACGGCATTCAATAACCGGGTGGGAAATAATATAAACGGCGATGCGGTCCGTTCGAGGGTGCTCGCCCTGTTCCTCGGATCGCTCGGCATATCCAGCCTCATCCCTATTTATTATTTTTTCGTTAAAAGGGACCGAGGGCAGGCACGGTGCTGGACCTTTCACGAGGATAGGTTGGACCCGTTAAGCCCCGTGGGACCTCGGGGGAAGATCCGGCCAGTACGGGGTGAGGGCGTGGTCTGCCAGATATGCATGGGAAAGCTGAAGGCCGGGCTTCCCAGTGTCGATTGCGAGTGCGGAAGGACCTTTCACATCACCTGCCTGAAGCGCACTGGCTTCTGCCCCTATTGCCAAAAGGCATACTCCCCGGAGGAGGTGGAGGAAAGGGCGACCTACCCGGAGCTGGAGAGCATGGAATGCCCGATATGTGGTAGGACGGTGTTAAAGGATTCCGGGGTATGCGAATGCGGGGCGATCATCGCCGATGAGGACGGAGTGTTCTATTGCCCCATCTGCGGGACCCAGATGGACGAAGGGGAGGTGGAGTGCCCTTATTGTCACGAGCTGTTTGAGGAGGTTAAGCTGGTCCTATGCCCTTCCTGCGGAAGGATGATCGATGAGAAGAAGGGCGTCTGCGAGTGCGGTTTGTTCCTTGGAGAGGTCTGCCCCGAGTGCGGGGTCCGCTTGTCCCCGGAGGACCGCTGCTGTCCGTCATGCGGCATCGCCTTTGAGATGGTCGGAGATGAATAGCGGCCGGCTGGGCTTACTTTGGGCTTCCTTGCCTTTTAATACTATATAGAATATTCATTACACGGGTGGGTGCCATTTGCCCATTGTTCGATGACATGTTCCAAAAGGGGGCCGAGCAGCCGATCGCAACATCCAGCACGGAGGACGATGAGCTGCGGGCCCTTGTCGACTCGCTTAAGATAAAGATCGCCATCATTGGGTGTGGAGGAGGGGGATCAAACACCATCCGTCGCATGTACCAGGCCGGTGTGGAAGGGGTCAAGCTCGTGGCCTGCAACACCGATGCTCGACATCTCCTTTCGATCCAAGCCCACCACAAGCTCCTGATGGGGCGGACCATGACGAAGGGGCTGGGCTCCGGTTCCATGCCTGAGGTGGGGAAACGGGCGGCCGAGGAGTCGGAGAACGACCTCTGGAAATACCTCGACGGACAGAACATCGTCTTCGTGGTGGCCGGGCTGGGCGGGGGGACTGGCACGGGCTCCGCCCCGGTGGTCGCAGAACTTGCCAAGAGGGCGGGGGCCCTGACCATAGGCGTCGTTACTTTGCCCTTCAAGGCCGAAGGCGCCATGCGCATGAGCAACGCCCTCAAAGGATTGGAGAGGCTGAAGGAGCAGTGCGACACCACCATCGTCCTGCAGAACGATCGGCTGTTGGAGCTTGTTCCCAAGCTGCCGCTGGAGGCTGCCTTCCGGGTGACCGATGAGGTGTTGATGCAGAGCATCAAGGGCATCACCGACGCCCTGACCAAGCCCGGTCTGATCAATATCGATTTCAACGACCTGCTCACCATCATGAGGAACGGCGGCATGGCACTGATAGGCCTTGGGGAGTCCAGCGAATACGGGAAGCGGGCCGAGGAATGCATCGAGGAGGCGCTTTCGTCCCCGATGCTGGGCGATGTGGACATAAAGCAGGCCAAGGGAGCCCTCGTACGGGTAATCGGGGGTGAGGACCTGACGGTCACCGAGGCGGAGAAGGCCGCATTGCTGGTGAGCGAGAGGGTCGATCCCAGGGCGCGCATCATCTGGGGCTGCGCCGTGGACGGCAACATCAAGGACGAGATGCGGGTGATGGTCGTCCTCACAGGTGTGAGGTTCAACAGCATCGTCGATTCCTTCAAGGGCAAATGAGGCTTCCGGGATGGTCGTCAAGGAGAAGAGGGGACGCCGACGGTACATCGCGTTCCGGGTGGACGGGAAGGCCTCCGATGAGGAGCTCCTAGCGGCCCTGAACGCCGCCCTGTCCTCGCGGGGCGTGAAGGTCCCTAAGGTCATTCAGTTCGACGGGCGCATGGGGGTCGTCCGCTGCTCCCCGAAGGACAAGGACCGGATCCTCGCCGCATTGGCCGCCGATGGAAAGGGAATAGTGCCCCTCAGCACCTCCGGAACGCTCCTGACGCTGCGCAAGAGGTACTTTTCGGGGTTGGAAAGGCGCGATTGACTGGCCTTCCCTCAGGGTTTTTGAAAAGTCCCAAGAAATATATACGTCCTCATAACTTAGGTGGCTTGGATCGAGGATAATCGGAGTGATTTCATGCAACCAGGACAGATGGCATATGATAGGGCTATAACGGTTTTCTCCCCCGATGGCCGGCTCTTTCAGGTAGAGTACGCCCGTGAGGCTGTCAAGCGGGGCACGACCACCGTCGGTCTGAAGTTCAAGGATGGCGTGGTCCTTATCGTTGACAAGCGGATCGCTAGCCGCCTGATGGAGCCCAAGTCCATAGAGAAGATCTTCCAGATCGACCATCACATAGGGTGTGCCACCTCCGGCCTGGTAGCGGACGCGCGCATCCTGGTGGACCAGGCAAGGGTCCTGGCCCAGATCAACAAGATCACCTATGACGAGCGGGCGGACGTGGAGGACCTGGTCAAACGGATATGCGACTATAAGCAGAACTACACCCAGTACGGTGGGGTCAGGCCATTCGGCACCGCGCTTCTGGTGGCGGGTGTGGACGACCAGGGCGAGCATCTGTTCGAGACGGACCCGAGCGGGGCGCTCGTTTCCTATAAGGCGGGGAGCATAGGGGCGGGGCGCAACGTCGTCATGGAGGTCTTCGAGGAGGAGTATCAGGAGGGCATGTCCATGGAGGACGCGATCATCCTCGGCCTGAAGGCCTTGAAGAAGGCCACCGAGGAGGAGAACCTCAACCCCAAGGCCGTGGAGATCGGCGTGGTCCGCCACGGCGAGAACTTCCATCGTCTGGACGAGCCCGACGTGGAAACCTATATCGCCAAGGTCAATCAGGACTGAGACGGAGTATCAGATGGTAGACCTGGAAGAGGCGATTGTGGCCCGTCTGGAGTCCCATGGCGAGACCTTTGAGGTCCTCATCGACCCCAAGGTAGTCAACCACCTCAAAGAGGGCAAGGACGTCGATCTGATCGACTACATGGTCATCGATGAGATATTCAAGAACGCCCGCAAGGGGACCAGGGCATCCGAGGAGAAGCTGAGGGAGGTCTTCGGCACGACCGATCCCGTGGAGATCGCCAAGGTGATCATCCTGAAGGGGGAGGTCCAGCTGACCGCTCAACAGCGCAAGGAGATGCTTGAGAGCAAGAGGCTCAGGATCATCGCCACCATCGCCCGCAATGCCATCAACCCCCAGACCGGCGGCCCGCATACCCCGGCGCGCATCGAGCTTGCAATGGAGGAGGCTAAGGTCCACATCGATCCGTTCAAGCCCGTGGACCTCCAGGTGCAGCACGTCCTGGAGAAGCTCCGCCCTCTCATCCCCATCCGTTTCGACAAGGTGCGCATAGCCGTCAAGCTCAAGGCCGACGAGTACGGCCGGTGCTATGAGGACATGAAGGAGATGGGGAAGATAACCAGGGAGGAATGGCAGAAGAACGGCGATTGGATCGGCGTGGTCGAGATCCCTGCGGGCCTCCGCGACGACCTGTTCCAGCGCCTGAACGCCAAGACCCACGGGAACGTGGAGACCAAGCAGCTAAAGTGATGTAATATACATTTCCAAGAGTTGATCAAATGAGCAAAGAGAGCACAGCCAGAGAACTGGTGCTTCCCGGGGACCTTCTGGACCCTGGGACCATGAAGCCCGGCGAGGGGACGTACGTCCATGACGGCAAGATCTTCGCTGCGATGCTCGGCATCAAGAGCGTCAAGTCCAATTTCGTGAACGTCATTCCCTTGGGCGGGAGGTACATTCCGGCCCCCGGCGATATGGTCATAGGCAAGGTGATCGACATCGGGCCCTCGAACTGGCTGGTGGACATCAATTCGCCCTACCCTGCCCCGCTGCACGTCAATGAGGTGCCATGGAGGGTCGAGTTCGGGGACACCGCCCGCTACCTGAGTGTGGGGGACACCTTGCTGGCGAAGGTGCTCTCGGTGGATGAGACGAAGAGGGTGCAGGTGACCATGAAGGAGCAGGGGCTGCGCAAGCTGCAGGGAGGGCAGATCCTGGAGATCTCCCACAGCAAGGTGCCGAGGGTGATAGGCAAGAACGGCTCCATGATCCAGATGATCAAGAACTACACCAACTGCCGCATATTCATCGGCCAGAACGGCAGGATCTGGGTAGATGGGAACATGGACGACATGGTGCACGCCATGCGTGCCATCAAGATGATCGAAGAGGGCGCACAGACGCTGAAGCTGACCGAGCGGGTGAAGGAGTTCCTGGACTCGGTCTACAGGAAGGAAGAGTGAGGTGTTCTAAATGGGTGGAAATTCCGATATGAAGCTCATCGATGAGAATGGCATAAGGATCGATGGCCGGAAGGTGGATGAGCTCCGGCCGATAAGGATCGAGGCGGGTGTGCTCAAGAGCGCCGACGGTTCCGCGTACGTCGAAATAGGGAAGAACAAGGTCCTGGCCGCCGTGTATGGCCCCAGGGAGTGCCATCCCCGGCATATGCAGAACCCCGCCAAGGCGATCGTCCAATGCAAGTACAATATGATCTCCTTCTCGGTCTCCGACCGCAAAAGGCCGGGGCCGGACCGTCGCTCGGTGGAGATCTCGAAGCTGATCTCCGAGGCGATGGAGTACGTGGTGTTCACCGAGAACTTCCCCAGGACGTCCATCGATGTGTACATCGAGGTGCTGCAGGCCAATGCCGGCACGAGATGCGCCGGCCTCACCGCCGCCTCGGTGGCGCTGGCCGATGCGGGCATCCCGATGAAGGACGTTGTGCCCGCGGTCGCCGTGGGTAAGGTCAATGACCAGGTGGTCCTGGACCTGAACAAGGAGGAGGACAACTTCGGACAGGCCGACCTTCCCATCGCCATCATCCCGCGGACCGGAGAGGTGCTGTTGATGCAGATGGACGGGCATATGACCCAGGCCGAGTTCGACAGGGGCTTGGAGATGGGCGTCAGGGCCTGCTCCGAGATCTACAGGCTGCAGAAGGACGCCCTGCGCCGCCGCTATGCGGTGGTCAGTGGGGAGGGCGAGGAGGAGACCAAGGGGCTCGTCCACGCGATGACCGAGGAGGCCTGAACATGGCGAGGTCCGTCGTTTCAGAGATCAAGAGGGACCATATCCACAGGCTCATTGCCGACGGCAGGCGTGTGGATGGGAGGGCGTGGGACCAGTATCGGGAGATAATGGTCCAGACGAACGTGGTCGAGACCGCGGAGGGCTCGGCGAGGGTCAAGATAGGCAATACCGAGGTCATCGTCGGTTTGAAGATGACCGTGGGAGAGCCGTTCCCGGACACCCCCAACAGGGGTGTGCTGTCGACGAACGCGGAGCTCATCCCCATGGCCTCCCCCAGCTTCGAGTCCGGTCCGCCGGACGAGAACTCGATCGAGCTGGCCCGGGTGGTCGATCGGGGGATAAGGGAGAGCCAGATGATCGACCTGGAAAGGCTTTGCGTGGAGCCGGGCAAGAAGGTCTGGATCAATTTCCTTGACATATACGTCCTGGATTTCGATGGCAACCTGTTCGACGCCTGCAACCTGGGAGCGGTCGCGGCCATTAAGAGCGCCACGGTCCCGGCCAAGGCCAATGGGCTGGGGGAGGACTTTCCGATGCCCGTCACCTGCACCCCCGTGGCCGTCACCTCGGTACAGATAGAAAACTCTATATTGGTTGACCCGACTCTCGACGAGGAGAAGGTCGCGGCGGCTAGGCTGACCGTTACCACTGATGACAACGGCGATCTGCGGGCCATGCAGAAGGGGCTCAGCGGGGCGCTCACGTTGGAGCAGGTCAGGACGGCGATCGATACCTCCCGCAGACTGGGAGCGGAGATCAGAAAGCTGATCGGGTGATGGCAATGGCAAAGAGAACTATGAAGGCCGGAAGCTCCGGCAGGTTCGGAACCAGGTACGGTGTGGTCACCAGGAAGCTGACCAGGGACATCGAGAAGCAGCAGCGGTCCAACTTCGAGTGCCCCAGCTGCCATCATATGAGCGTTACCAGGGTAGCGTCCGGGATCTGGGCCTGCAGGCATTGCGAGACTAAGTTCGCTGCCGCTTGCTATGCGCCCAGGATCAGGGAGGCTGTCTCCAAGGAGCTGTTGGCTGCCCATGGCAAGGAGCAGACCCCATGAACTACAAGTGCGCTCAATGCGAGAAGACCACCCGCTCCAACCTCAACCAGGTCGGTATACAGTGCGAGAGCTGTGGCTCCAAGCTGTTCTATAAGGAGCGGCCTAACGTCAAGAAGGTCATAAAGGGCCGGTGACATGTTCCGGGCCACCCTGGTGGTGCGCTCGCCCTTCGCCTCCAATGTGGCCAAGGCCATCGGTCCGGAGGCCGGGAGGGAGATCCCACGCACCCGGGCGGAGGTTCATGCGTCCCAGGGGTCCGTGACCCTCAGGCTTGATGCGGACGACCTCCCGGCCCTAAGGGCAGCTTTAAATTCCTACATCCGATGGATGTGCGTAGCGGAAAAGATGAGTGAAACGGTCGGTGATATAGATGGATGAGATCAGCCCCAAGCTTCAGAACCAGATCGCCCAGTTCCAGCAACTGCAGCAGCAGCTGCAGACGGTGATGGGCCAGAAGATTAGGATGGACGCCATGCTCAAGGAGATGGAGATGACCATCGAGGAGCTGAAGAAGACCCCGCAGGATGCGACGGTCTACAGGAACGTTGGCTCCCTGATGATCAAGGTAGCGGACATCCCTGCGCTCTTGAAGGAACTTGAGGAGGACAAAGAGACCACGGAGGTCCGCATCAAGAGCCTGGACCGCCAGGAGAAGATGCTCAAGGAGAAGTTCCAGAACGTCCAAGAGCAGCTCAGCCGGGCTATAGGCGCTCAGGGCGCCCCTCTGCGGATGGACGCGGAGGACGTCTGAGCCTTGAGGTCCCTAACGCTCCTTTTTTACGATAAATTGAATATAGCCAGGACACGTTAGCGGCCTTGGATGCTAGATGATATCATAGCCAAGCTCTCCTCGGCGGAGAAGCTCATCCTGGTCCATGGCAACGCCGACCCTGACGCGTTGGGCAGTGCCTATGCCCTGGCGAAGGCCTTTCCCCCCGCGGACATCCTGCCCGCTGAAGGGCTGGACCGCACCTCCAAGAACGTCGCAGCCCGCCTGGGGATCGAGCTCCTCGCCCGCCCTCAGCGTAGCTACCCCCTCATCGTCATCCTCGACACCTCATCGCCTGAACAGCTAGGCGACTATGGTCAGATGCAGGGGGACATGATAATAATCGACCATCATTGTCCTACGAACAAATGGGCGGAACGAGGGACATACCTCTGCGACGATAGCAAGCGCAGCTGTGCCGAGGTCGTCCTTGACCTGATCGAGCGGGCGGGTCGGCCAATAAGCAGGGAGATGGCCCTGGGGCTCTGCGCGGGCATCCTCACGGACACGGGGCACTTCCATTTCGCCAATCCAGCCTCGCTTCGGGCCTTCGCCCGTCTGATGGAAGGGGCGGACGTGAGCATGGAGGAGGTCCTGGCGATCACCGATTCCCCAACTGACATCTCGGAGCGCGTGGCCCAAATGAAGGGCGGGCAGCGCATGCGCTTCGAGCGGATGGGCGATCACATCGTGGCCATCTCGCAGGGGAGCGCGTTTGAGTCCTCGGTGTGCAAGGCGCTCCTGTCCCTAGGGGCGGACATCGCCTTCGTCGCCTCCCAGCGGAACGAGGGGTTCCGCCTCAGCGCCCGGGCCCGCCAGGAACTGGTGCGAAAGGGGCTGCATCTCGGCCAGCTTCTGGGGGGAGTGGGGGAGGAGACGGACAGCGACGGGGGCGGGCACGGCGGCGCGGCCGGACTGGTCGGCATAGGCGATGCGGAGGCTATTCTGAACATCTGCATGCAGAAGGCCTTGGAGTTCCTCAGAGAGCTGAGATGAGGTCACCGCAGCTTCTTGACCTCTGCGAGCACCCCTCTCATCCTCTCCAGGTTCTCAGGCTTCTTTTGGAAGTACTCCCTGGCCGGGGCCAGCGCCTCTGCGAGCGCCGTGGCGGTCCCGTTCTTTAGGTCCATGGGGTGCAGCTTTCCGGCCAGGTAGGTCCGTTCAAGCTCGTCGTAGCCCTTGACCTCCAGGTTCCCGCCGAACCTCTCCGGGCGCTCAATGCGCATGACGTCCTGCCTCTGGAAAATTATGTACCTGCAGATAGCGAGCACCGGGTTCCCCTCGGCCTCGGGAGGGCAGTAGGCCTTGCTCAGCTTGCGCCGTATGTCCTCCGGCGCGTCGTGGATGAGCACGCTTCCATCGGGATCGCTCTTGGACATCTTCGCGCTCACGGGGTCCATGCGGTTCCCGCCCTTGAGCCCGGGAAGCAGGGGCGTGTGGACCGCCACCGCCTTCTAGACCCCCATCTTCTCCGCGGCCTCCCTTGCCAGCATGTGTGCCCTCCGCTGGTCGAGGCCAGCGTAGGCCACGTCCACGTCCATGAAGATCAGGTCGGCCGCCTGCATTAGGGGGTAGAGGGTCTTGCTGGCATCGACCTCCGCCTCGTCCTCGCTTCGGCCCATAATGGTCATCGCCCGCTTCACGCGCTGCAGGGAGGAGGCCTTCCCGACCTTCATGACCATCTCCCAATATTTTATGTCGTCCATGATCTCTGATGCCAGACGATATTCCACCTTGTCCCTCGGCAGCCCGAGGGCCTCGAAGCAGTCCTTCATGTACTCGGCGCAGGTCCGGATGTTGCCTATGTCCCCGCCCAACTTATCGTTGATGTAGGCGTGCCAATCGGCCAGGAATATGATGAAGGAGAAGCCCGCGTCAACGAAGTCCCGAACCTTCTGCGCGGTGACCATCCAGCCGATGTGCACCAGGCCCGAGGGCTCGAAGCCGATATAGCCAGTGGGGGAGGATTTGCTCCGAAGGACCTCCCTCAGGTCCTCCGAGGTGATGATCTCCTCGGTGTTCCGGGCTATTAGGGCGTACCTCTCCTCTAGGTCCATGATGCTCAGGGCCGAATGAGGCACACGGTATTAAACAGATTTGCCCTGGGCCCGCAGCACCTTTTCCAGCCTCTCCGCCGCCGCACATACGGTATCTACGACCATCGAGGTGGGAGGGCAGTATGAGCCCTCGAACCTTTCAACGAAGGCCCCTGCCGTCACGCCTTCCAGAATGGCCGCGGTGATCCAATTCACCCTTCCTGCCACATCCTCGCCGCCCACTATCTGCCCGCCGATGAGCCGCCCGCTCCCGGCGTCCGCTAGGAGCTTCACAGTTATGTCCTTACCCCCGGGATAGTACCTGGCACGGGAGGAGCCCACGCCCGTGGCCTCTGCGACCTTGACCCCATAGTACTCGGCGAGGGAGCGGGACATACCAGTGCCTCCGACGTGCATGTCCCCGATCACGCTGATCCAAGGGCTGGCGGTCCCAGGGAATGTGGCGCTGCCGCCAGCGGCCCGGATGCCGGCCACCCTGCCCTGCCTGACGGCGGTGGAGCCGAGCTGACTCATCGTAGGGCCGGCCAGGACCGCGCTTTGGCACATCACGACGTCCCCTGCGAGATAGACATCGGGCACGAGCCGTCCCTTGCGATAGGGCTGCAGGCTCGGGCTCACCCGGACGCCCCCGAGGGGTCCGATCTCCAAGCCCATTTGCTCTGGGATGCGGAGGTTGGCCCGCACCCCCGTGGCCATGATGACCATTTGGCACGGGACCTGGTGCCTGCCGGCGGTGACGCCGGTGACGCTCCCTTCCCCCTCGATGCAGGAGAGGGGAGCCCCTAGGATGAACCTTATGCCAAGGGCCTCGCAGTGCGCCTGCACCAGCTGGGCCATGTCCCTGTCCAGGATGCGGGGGACCACCTGATCGAACATCTCCACCACGGTGACCTCCTTGCCCCTTGCGCGCAGCGCAACGGCCATCTCCAGGCCGATCACGCCCGCCCCTGCCACCACTGCCTGGTGGACCATGGGAAGCCGTTCCATTATGGCCTGGCCGTCGGATATCCCCCTCACCGGGAACACGCCCTTGAGCTCTCGGCCCTCCACTGGGGGGATAAATACCGTCCCGCCGGTGGCGATGACCAGCGCATCGTACTCGAACGACCGGCCATCCTTGGTCATCACCTTCCTGGCCTCCTCATCCACCTTGTCCACCGAGGTCTTGACGAGAACGTCGATCCCCCTCTCCCTCCGGTAGAACTCGGGGGTGTGCATCACTATGTCCTGAAAGTCCTTGATCCTCCCTTCCACCACGAAGGGTATGGCGCAGGGCGAGTATGCTACGTGCTCGTCCTCGGTGATGAGGGTGATCTCGCCCGCCCCATGCCCCCTTGCGGTGGAGGCGGCGGTCATGCCTGCCGCCCCCCCTCCTATGACAACGACCTTCCTGGCCATGATGCCTCTCCTGGCCGCGAATCCGGACGGGAGGATATAAAATGTTGCGTCCCCCAGGGCAGCAATAAAATAGTAAGGGGGGGTTGACCATCCCTCACATGGTGGTAGCGTGAGGAGCGTGGACCCGACCGTGCCGGTGACGGTATGGAAGGAGGACGACGTGGTGGACGGCCGGAGGGAGAGGGCGCTGGTGGCCATCCTCCGCACCCGTGGCTGCCATTGGTGGCGCAGGGGTGGGTGCTCCATGTGCGGCTACAACGTCGAGAGTGCGGAGGGCATCGGGACGGAGGAGCTGTCCATCCAGCTCAAGGCCGTGCTTGCTCGGTACGAGGGCGAGCGGATGGTGAAGCTCTACACGTCGGGCAGCTTCCTCGACCCTGACGAGGTCCCCCCGGAGATGCGGAAGCGCTTCCTGAGGTCCTTCGATGGGGCGAAACGGGTGCTGTTCGAGAGCCGCCCCGAGTTCGTGACGCCCGATGTGCTCGAGGAGCTTCCAGACCATGCGGCGGTCGCCCTGGGGCTGGAGAGCGCCTCCGACACCGTGCTGAGATGCTCCGTCAACAAGGGCTTCAGCACAAGGGACTACGTCAGGGCCGCGGAGGCTTTGCAGGCGCGCGGACTGCCGGTGAGGACCTATGTCCTGCTGAAGCCCCCCTTCCTCACCGAGAGCGCGGCCATAGAGGACGCCAAGGCCACCGTGCGCTTCGCCGCCCCCTTCTCGGAGAGCGTGTCCGTCAACCCACTCAACGTGCAAAAGGGCACCGTGGTGGAGGGGCTATGGAGGCGAGGCGACTACCGTCCGCCTTGGACCTGGTCCTTGTTCGAGGTGCTTCCGCTCAAGCGGGAGCTGCCGACCGTCCGGTTGTTCTCCTCGCCCAGTGGGGCCGGGGCCCAGCGGGGGATGCACAACTGCCCTTCCTGTGACAAGGGGCTGCTGAGCGCCCTTGAAACATTCAACTTCGAGCAGGACGTGGGACTGCTGGAGGGACATGACTGCGCTTGCCGGAGGGAGTGGGCATCCCTGCTGACGGCAGAAAGGGCGATGCGCACCTCGGTGGATGTGCGGCGCTATCTCGAGGATGAACTGGCACTTTAGAGGGATTCTATGGAGTACGATATCAAGAAAGGGAACTGCGGGAACCTTGAGGGCGACGGGCTGCGTAGGCTCATGGAAGCCGCGTTCGGCTCGGTAACAAAGGAGGGGGACGCATACGTCTCCTCGTATGGGGCGATGGGCCGGATCGAGGTCAGAATGAAGGGCAGGACAAAATTGGATATAAGTACGGTCACGGACAAGAACGCCTCTCCGGAGGTGGCGGCGGACACCATCAAGAGGTGGAACGACTTCCTCGAGCGGGCCACAGGCTTCACCTCCAAGGAGCGCCGTAACCGGCTGCAGAAGAAGGCCAAGGATGGGAAGCTCTAAGAGCGGCCAGTGAACGCCTTTCCCTCGGCCCTCTATATATACATGGACCGATTGGTTTAAATACGAACGATAGTATGCGACCTTCGCTCAACGCACTGAGGACGTTCGACCAGACCCCTTGGGCAATGCGCAAGCATCCCTGAGCCGCCTCCATGCGCACATTCTGGAGGAAGGCGACGGTGCCACGGTCGAAGGTGCTGACCTCAACACTCTTGAGAACAGGCGTTAGCGAAGGAGAGTGTGCTCTCTCGCGAGACAGGGAGGGAGATCGATGCCGAACATTAGACGTCCGAGAAGGGGCTCCAAGGGCTATGGTCCCAGGAAGCGAGCCAAGAAGCAGACACCAAAGCTGGATTCGTGGCCTGAGATCAGCGAAGGCCCGAAGGTCCAGGGATTTGCCGGTTACAAGGCGGGAATGACCCACGCATTCATCGTGGACCGCCGCAAGAGCAGCTCCACAGCAGGCCAGGAGATTAGGGTGCCCGTCACCGTCCTGGAGGTGCCACCGATGAAGGTGGCCGCGGTGCGCATCTATGAGAGCACCCGCTATGGCCTCAGGACCGCGGGGGAGGTCTGGGCCCCGCAACTGGACGAGGAGCTGTCCAGGTTGCTGCCCATCCCCAAGAAGGTCGAGGCGGAGGCGGCCTGGGAGAGGATGAAGGGGGTGGACGTCGAGGACGTCAGGGTCCTTGCCTTCACCCAGCCGAAGCTGGTCACTGGGGTGCCCAAGAAGCGCCCGGAGCTGATGGAGCTGCGCATCGGAGGCGGCCCCATCGAGGCGAGGATTGAGTTCGCCAAGGGATTGCTGGGCAAGGACATCGCCATCACCGACTTCGCCAAGAGCGGCGCGATGATCGACGTCATCGCCATCACCAAGGGGAAGGGCTTCCAGGGGGCCACCAAGCGCTGGGGCCTGAAGCTCATGTCCCACAAGAACTCGAAGCACCGCCGCGCGATCGGTAACCTCGGCCCCAAGAGACCGGGTTATGTGCGCACGACCGTACCCCAGGGCGGCCAGATGGGATATCATCAACGGACCGAGGTCAACAAGCTCATCCTCAAGGTAGGGGAGAGCGGGCAGGAGGTCAGCCCCAAGGGCGGCTTCCTGCACTATGGCGAGGTGAGGAACCCCTTCGTCCTGGTCCATGGATCCGTCCCAGGCCCGACCAAGAGGCTGGTGCGGATGAGGGACCCGGTCAGGCGGCAACAGCCGGACATGAAGGAGGCTCCAGAGATGGTGTACATATCCACCGAGTCCAAGCAGGGGGCGTAAGCAATGTCCAAAGTCAACATCTATTCATTGAGCGGCGAGGTCCTGAGGACCGAGGCACTGCCCAAGGCGTTCTCCACCCAGTTCAGGCCTGATGTCATCCATCGGGCCGTGGTCGCTGAGGAGGCCAACAAGAGGCAGCCCTATGGGCCGAAGCCGGGCGCGGGGGCACGGCACTCCGTCTCCACCTGGGGCAAGGGCCGTGGGGTGGCGCGTGTGCAGCGGTTGGCCCAGGGGGCCAAGGCCGCTGAGTCCCCTAACAACGTGGGCGGCCGCCGGGCGCACCCTCCCCGGGTCGAGAGGGACTGGAGCAAGAAGGTGAACCGAAAGGAGAAGGCCTTGGCGAAGATGTCAGCCTTGGCCGCGACCGCGGATGCGGAGAAGGTCAGGGCGCGGGGGCATCGGTTCAAGGAGGGGCTCACCCTACCGGTCGTCATCGAGGACCGTCTCGAGGGGATCGAAAGCACCACCGATGTCTTGGCGGCGCTGAGGAACGTCGGCGTTTCGGACGACATCGCCCGGGCCAAGGACGGGATCAGGATAAGGGCCGGCCGCGGGAAGATGCGTGGCCGTCCATACAGGATGCCCCGCAGCCTGTTGCTCGTCGTCTCGGTGCATGATGCCGCGGTGGTCAAGGGCGCCAGGAACCTACCAGGCGTGGAAGTGGCCTATGCGGATAGGCTGAACCCTGGCCTGCTGGCGCCGGGCGGGATGCCGGGAAGGTTGACGGTGTTCACCGAGTCCGCCCTCAGGAAAATAGGGGAGTGGTAAGCATGACCAGAAAGGTACTGCTTTACCCGTACGTGACGGAAAAGACCATGAATTACATGACCGGCACGCCCACCCAGGAGTTCAAGGACGGTAACAAGATCGAGTTCATCGTGGACCGCTCCGCCACCAAGGCGGAGATCAAGGAGGCCTTCGAGGCGCATTTCGAGGTCAAGGTGGACAAGGTCTGGACCAAGGTCTCCAAGGAGGGCAAGCACGCTGTGATCAAGCTCGCTGAAGGATACTCGGCCGAGGATATCGGCATGAGGATAGGAGTGTTCTGAGGAGGGGGAACATGGGAAGACAACTGAGACAACAGAGGAGGGGGCGCGGATCCTCCACCTATAGGTCCCCGAGCCACAGGCACGTGGGAGAGATCAGGCACCCTAGCGCCGAACTCAAGGCCGGCAAGGTGATGGACATAGTGCACGCTCCAGGCCGGAACTGCCCGGTGGCCGAGGTTAGGTTCGAGAACGGGGCAAGGGAGAAGGTCCTCGCGGCCGAGGGGCTGATGGTCGGACAGGAGGTCCGTGTGGATGGCGAGGTGAGCCTGAAGCCGGGCAGCATCATGCCCCTGGCCAACATTCCAGAGGGCACCCTGGTCCACAACCTTGAGGCCCGGCCGGGCGATGGCGGTAAGTTCGTTAGGACCGCTGGCACCTACGCCACCGTGATCACCAAGGGCGATACCGTGGTCGTGCAGCTGCCCTCAGGCGCGCTCAAGAACTTCGATCCCCGCTGCCGGGCGGGCGTGGGGATCGTTGCGGGGAGCGGAGCATCCGAGAAGCCCTTTGCCAAGGCGGGGAAGAAGTACCACGCCTACCGCAGCAAGAGCAAGGCGTACTTCAAAGTGAAGGGGGTGGCGATGAACGCCATCGACCATCCTCATGGCGGTGGCGGCCATCCGCACGTCGGCAAGCCTAGCACCGTATCGAGGAACGCTCCGCCGGGAAGGAAGGTTGGTAGGCTTTCCCCCCAGAAGAAGAGGAAGTGATTCTAGATGGCTGACGAGAAGCTAACTGGCACTAAGGCCTCGAGGAGGAAGCAGAGGAAGAAGAAGGGCATGATGACCGCCCGGAGGAAGAAGGAGTTCACCTACCGGGGCTTTACCCTGGAGCAGCTCCAGGAGATGCCCTTCGAGGAAATGGTGGACCTCCTTCCATCCAGGGTGAGAAGGTCCTTCCGTCGCGGTCTCAACGAGGAGCAGAAGGCCACGTTCGACAAGATAATGGCCGGGGAGCAGGAGGTTGTGCGCACGCACCGCCGGGACATACCCGTCGTGCCTGCGTTCGTGGGCCGCCGGGTCGCGGTGCACAACGGGAAGGAGTTCAAGGAGATCGAGGTGAAGCCCGAGATGATCGGGCATTTCCTGGGGGAGTTCGCAATGACCAGGAGCCCGGTGAAGCACTCCGGGCCAGGCGTCGGTGCGACCAGGTCCTCCAAGTTCATGCCGCTGAAGTGAGGTGACGATACATGGTAGGATACACCGCTCAAGCCGACCCGGATACGACGTCCAGGGCCATCGCTAAGGAGCTGCCCATCTCCCCCAAGTTCTCCCGTGAGATCTGCAGGATGGTGAGAGGCAAGAAGGTCGATGATGCCATCCGCATGCTGGAGGAGGTCGTGGAGCTGCGCCGGCCGGTCCCGATCCGCCGCTACAACTACGGGGTGGCGCACAAGCCCGGCATAGGGCCGGGTCGATACCCGACGAAGGCCGCCGCGGCCATCATCAAGGTGCTGGAGAGCGCCAAGAGCAACGCGGAGTATAAGGGCCTTGATACCGACAATATGCGCGTGCGCGTGATCTCAGCCCATCTGGGCAGGACCATCCCCGGGTACATGCCGAGGGCGCACGGTCGCAGCACCGCCTGGGACCAGCAGACCGTCAACATCGAGGTCATATTAGAGGAGGCACAGTAAATGGCCAGCGAGAGGAAGTTCGTTGCGGAGAACGTCCGACGGGTTCTCCTCAAGGAGTACCTGATGAAGACCGTCGACCGCGCTGGCTTCGGAGGCGTGGACGTGCAAAGGACCCCTATGGGGACCAGGGTCACCCTGGTCACCGAGCGTCCGGGCATCGTGATCGGTCGCCGCGGGGCGGCCATCAAGTCCCTGACGAAGGCGATCGAGGACAACTTCAAGTACGATAACCCCCAGATCGAGGTCCAGGAGGTGGAGAACCCCAACCTCAACGCCCAGATCATGGCGGAGAAGCTGGCCTTCGCCCTAGAGCGCGGCTGGCACTTCAGGCGGGCGGGGCATTCCACCGTCCGGCGCATAATGGAGGCGGGCGCGCGGGGCTGCCTCATCGTCATATCCGGCAAGCTGACCGGGGAGAGGCACCGCACCGAGAAGTTCAAGGACGGTTACATAAAGTACTGCGGCGAGCCGAGGGAGCTGTTCGTGGACACAGGGTTCGCCGTGGCCAAACTGAAGCCCGGAGTGATCGGGGTCAAGGTCGAGATCATGCACCCTGAGGCCAGGCTTCCGGCCGAGATCGACGTCATGGACATGGATGCCGCATTGCAGGCCAACCCCGACCTCGCGGACCTGCTGCGGAAGCCGGAGGAGACGTCGGTCATCGTGGAGCATCCCGCGGAGGAGACCTCCGTGAAGGACGAGGAGGTGACCGACTAAATGGCATTGATCAGGACCTCCGAGATAAGGAAGATGAGCGCGGATGAGCGCGCCGCCAAGCTCAAGGAGCTGCAGGACGAGCTCATGCACGAGCGGGGGGCGGCCGCCATGGGCGGCGCTCCCAACAACCCGGGGAAGATCAGGGCCTTAAGGAGCAACATCGCCAGGATCCTAACCGTCCAGAAGGAGGAAGAACAATAATGGCCGACATTTGCTCGGTATGTGGGCTCCCCAAAGAGCTGTGCATGTGCGAGGAGATCGCAAGAGAGCAGCAGTCCGTAAGGATCTACACAGACAGCAGGCGGTACGGCAAGATCGTCACTGTGGTCGATGGGATCGATGCCACAGACATAGACATCGACGACCTGGCACGCAAACTGAAGAACAAGTGCGCCGCTGGGGGCACCGCCAAAGAGGGTAAGATCGAACTCCAGGGGGACCACAAGAAAAAGGTGGCCCAGACCCTGGAAGAAATGGGCTTCAAGACCGAGGTTCGGTAGGAGCCATGGACAAGAGGGATTTCATGAGGCAAGAATTCATAGGACTGGACATCGAGGTGGTGGAATCCAGCTGCCCCGGGCACCTCGTGCGCGGGAAGGTGGTGGACGAGACCAAGAACATGCTGGCCATCTCCTGCCAGGGCAGGGAGAGGTGGATACCCAAGTCCGGCCATGAGTTCGTGTTCACATACCAGGGCGAGCGGGTCAGGGTCCTAGGATCCGAGATCCAGCATCGGCCAGAGGATAGGATCAAGAGAATTAGGTGATCTAATGAGCGAAATCAGAGACATTGGCATTGATGTCAAGGCCCCCTCGGCCACCTGCGAGGACAAGCACTGTCCATTCCACGGGCAGCTCCCGGTGCGGGGGCAGATCATAGACGGCGTCGTCGTATCCGTCAAGATGAACGGCAGCGCCGTGGTCGAGAGGAACTACCTGAAGTATGACAAGAAGTACGAACGCTTCGAGAAGAGGATGAAACGGTACACCGCCCACAACCCCCCGTGCCTCGGAATAGCGGCCGGGGACCGGGTGCGCATCATGGAATGTCGCCCCCTGAGCAAGACGGTGTCCTTCGTCGTCGTGGAGAAGAGGTGAGGCCATGAAGGGACTGGCAGGAAACCAGACGCGGGGCATCATAACCGGCTCCGTCCTGGACGTGGTGGACAACACCGGTGCCAAGACCATCAGCGTCATCGCGGTCCCCAGCTACCACGGCGTCCACGGGCGCTGCCCCGCCGCGGCCGTGGGCGACATAGTGATCGCGTCGGTCAAGAAGGGCACCCCAGAGATGAGGAGACAGGTGGTCTACGCGATCATCGTCCGCCAGAGGAGGCCCTTCCGCCGCGCGGACGGCACCATGGTGCACTTCGAGGACAACGCCGCGGTCATCACCACTGAGGATGGGGAGACCAAGGGGAGCGATATAAAGGGACCGGTGGCCAGGGAGGCGGCGGAGCGCTGGCCTCGGGTGGCGGCCACCGCATCGACCATCGTATGAGGTGAGGAAATGACGAGCAAGTATGCGAGGAAGCAGAGAAAGGCGCTTTACAACGCCCCCAACCATGTACGCACCAAGGGCGTCGGCTCCCATCTCAGCGATGAGCTGATCGAGAAGCTAGGACGCCGCACCGTGCGCGTGGTGAAGGGGGACACCGTCAAGGTGGTCCGTGGGGACGAGGACGTCCGCGGCCTGGAGGGCAAGGTCACCCGCGTGGATACTCAGAGCGGGAGATTGATAATCGAGGGCGTGACGATCGCCAAGGCCGATGGCACGATGACCGAGAGGCCCGTGCACGCGTCCAACGTGATAATCACCAAGCTGGACATGAAGGACAGCTACAGGAAGCAGAAGCTGCAATATGAGGAGGGATCCCAGTGACCCAGGATCTGAAGAGATTGAACGCACCGAAGAGCTGGCCGGTGCCCAGGAAGAGCAATGTGTGGGTGACCAGCCCCAACCCTGGCCCGCATCCGCTTGAGAGGTGCATGCCGTTGAGTGTGGTGCTCCGGGACCTCCTCAAGGTAGCGGACACCGCCGCCGAGGCCAAGAAGATCCTGTCAGCGAAGCGGGTGCTGGTGGACGGGAAGGTCGTAACCGAGGAGAAGTTCCCGGTGGGCCTGATGGACGTCGTCAGCCTTGTCCCGTCCGGCAAGCACTACCGTGCGCTCTTGGACAATCGGGGCAGGTTCATCCTTGTAGAGATAGGCGAGGACCGCGCCAAATGGAAGCTCTGCCGCATCGAGAACAAGACGTATGTGGCCGGGGGCCGCCTGCAGCTCAACCTGCACGACGGGCGCAACATCCTGGTCGATACGGACAGTTACAAGACCGGCGATGTGCTCAAGATAGAGCTCCCCAGCCAAAGGATACTGGACGCCTACAAGCTGGTGCAGGGTAACATGGCCATGATCATCAGCGGCTCGAACGCTGGCCAGATCAACGTGGTGGAGGAACAGGTGGAGGAGCGCTCCACCGCCCCCAACCTGGTCCGTTTCAAGAACGGCATCCTTACCATCAAGGACAACGTGTTCGTCATCGGCAATAAGACCCCGGAGATCCTCCTTCCGGAGGTGAGGGCGGCATGAGTGAGAACGTGATGCGCCGACCGTACCTCGAGAAGGTGGTCGTGAACATGGGCGTTGGGGAGGCGGGCGAGCGCCTCGTCAAGGCGCAGAAGGTCATCGAGATGGTCACTGGACAGAGGTCCAGACAGACCTTCTCCAAGGTGACCAACCGCGACTTCGGCATCCGCGAGGGGATGCCCATCGGATGCCTTGTGACCCTGCGGGGAGAAAGGGCGGAGGAGTTCCTCAGGAGGGCGTTCAGCATCCGCGAGAACCGCATCCCCTCCTATTCCTTCGACAGGGAAGGGAACCTCTCCTTCGGCATAGCGGACTACACTGACTTCTCCGGGATGAAGTACGACCCTGAGATCGGCATATTCGGAATGGACATCAGCGTGTCCATCCAGAGGCCTGGAAGACGTGTGGCCAGACGCCGCATCATGCGCCGCCCCATCCCTCGGTCCCACCGCATGACCAGGGAGGAGGCGATGGAGTTCATCGCACAGAAGTTCAACGTCGAGGTGATCGATTGAAGCCCAAGAAGAAGTTCGGAAGGAGCGTGGGCTGCACCAGGTGTGGCCGGAGAAGGGGCATAGTCCGCCGGTACGGCATGCATCTCTGCCGGCAATGCTTCAGGGAGATCGCGCCGCAGATAGGGTTCAAGAAGTACTCGTGAGGTGAAAAGATGCAGAGCGATCCATTGAATGATGCGATGTCCACGATCAAGAACGCTGCGGCCGTAGGGAAGAGCGAGTGCGTGATCAGGCCCTCCTCCAAGCTTATCGGCCGGGTGCTCAAGGTGATGCAGGACAACGGCTACATCAACCAGTTCGAGTTCGTAGAGGACGGGAAGGCCGGAATGTTCAAGGTCATGCTGGAAGGGAGGATCAACAATTGCGGTGTGATCAAGCCGCGCTATTCGGTGAAGAAGGTGGACATGGAGGAGTACGAGGCCCGCTATCTGCCGGCCCAGGACTTCGGTGTGCTCATCCTGACCACTACCGATGGCGTGATGACCCACATGGAGGCCAAGGAGAAGGGCGTGGGCGGGAAGCTGCTCGCGTTCGTTTACTGAGGGGAATGACATGACAGTAACCGGACATTTGGACGAGAGGGTGCACGTGCCGAAGGAGGTGAAGGTCGCCATGAAGGGGGCCGAGGTCACCGTCAAGGGGCCCAAGGGCACGGTAACCAGGGACTTCAGCCACCCCCGGGTGAGCGTCGCCTTCAAGGACGACACCTTCCATGTGGAGTGCGAGTACCCTCGCACCAAGGAGAAGGCCCTCGTTGGCACGTACGCGGCCCATCTGAGGAACATGATCGAGGGGGCCAACCACGGCTTCGAGTACGCCTTGAAGATGGTCTACTCCCACTTCCCCATGAAGATCATGGTGAAGGGTGATAGGTTCGTCATCGAGAACTTCCTGGGCGAGAAGGCGCCGCGCTCCGCACCCATCTTGAGCGGGGCCAAGGTCACCATCAAGGGGAACGAGGTCCTCGTCACCGGCTCCGACCTGGAGAAGGTCTCGCAGACCGCCGCCAACATCGAGCGCGCCACCCGGATCAAGGGCTATGACCCGCGGGTGTTCCAGGACGGGATATATATAGTAGAGAAGGCAAGGAGGCCCAAGTGATGTCGGCCAAGAAGGAGATCAGGAGGATCCAGGACCTCCCCTATTACCGGGAGGAGTACACCGCTCAGCTGGCCGAGATGGGCATCGAGGAGACGGAAGAGCTCCTGGCGGCGTTGAACGACAAGGACCGCAAGAAGGAGATCGTCGATGCCCTGGACGGCGTAGGCAACAAGATCGCCGACCATTGGATAGAACTGCTCAGCGAGGAGGGGACGGAGATCGTGGAAGAGGAAGCGAAGACCGTCCCGAAGGTCAAGCCCGTGCTCGATGCCGAGCTCAAGGCCGCCCTGGAGCTGAGGGGCGCTAAGAACGCAGCCCGCCCGGCCTTCCTGAGGCAGGAGTGGTTCCGCTACCAGAGGTTGGGCGAGAAGTGGAGGAAGCCCAAGGGCATCCACTCCAAGATGCGGCGCCATCTCTCGTACCGCCCGCCGGTCGTCTCGATCGGCTACCGCGGACCGAAGGCGGTGCGCGGCTATCACCCATCCGGATTCCAGGAGGTCCTGGTGCATACCGTATGGCAGCTGGACGATGTGGACCCCAAGGTGCAGGCCATCCGCATCGGCGGCACCGTGGGCGGAAGGAAGAGAGCGGCGATAACTGAGAGGGCGGATGAACTAGGCATCCGCGTATTGAACAGGACGTGAGACAGATGGATCTTAAGAACCAGAAGCGCATGGCGGCCGAGGTCCTGAAATGCGGGGAGAACAGGGTCTGGATCGATCCGAACCGCATAGAGGACGTCGCAGACGCCATAACCCGGGCGGACATCCGAACGGCCATCCAGTCCGGGTCCATCCGCGCCTTGCCCGTCAGGGGAGTGTCCAGAGGACGGGCCCGTCACCGGTCGGCCCAGAAGGCCAAGGGACGCAGGCGTGGACAGGGCAGCAGAAAGGGCACCTCCACGGCCAGGAGGCCGAAGAAGGAAGCCTGGATCCAAACGATCCGGCCCCTGCGCGCCACGCTGCGTGGGCTGCGGGACGAGGGCAAGATCAGCCCGAAGGTGTACCGTGAATTCTATATGAAGGCCAAGGGCGGCATGTTCAGGAGCAGGAACAACCTGCTCATGCACTTGAAGACCGAAGGCTACCTCAAGGAGGATAACTGATGGCCCAGGGACCGAGATACAAGGTGGCCTTCCGCCGCAGGCGCGAAGGCCGGACCGATTACAGACAGAGGGCGAGGCTGTTGAGGGCCGGGGTCCCGCGCGCGGTCGTGCGCACCTCCCTGCGCCATATCAGCGTGCAGATCGTGGACTTCGATCCCCAGGGGGACCGGGTCCTAGTCACCGCCCACTCCCGCGAGCTGCTGGGAATGGGATGGGACAAGGCCACCGGCAACGTTCCCGCCGCATACCTCACCGGGTACCTGGCCGGGAAGAAGGCCGTCGCCAAGGGAGTGAATGAGGCCGTACTCGACATCGGCCTGAAGGTGCCCGCCAAGGGCGCCACGGCGTTCGCCGCGCTGAAAGGCATGCTGGACGCCGGAATGCGCATCCCCCACGGCAAGGAGGTGCTGCCGAGCAAGGAGCGGCTTGCGGGCAAGCACATCGGCGATGACGTGGAGAGGATGGTAATGGACATCAAGACCCGCATGGAGGCGAACTGAGATGGACTGGGTACCTAAGACCAGGTTGGGAAAGATGGTGCTCAATGGTGAGATAACCACCATGAGCCAGGCACTGGCAACCAAGCTCCCCCTGCGCGAGCCGGAGATAGTGGACATACTGCTCCCCGACCTCAAGGACGAGGTCATCGACGTCAACATTGTGCAGAGGATGACCGACTCCGGGAGAAGGGTGAAGTTCCGCATCACCTGCGTGGTAGGCAACGGCGATGGCTTCATCGGCATCGGTCGGGCGAAGGGGAAGGAGGTGGGACCCTCCATCCGCAAGGCGATAGACAACGCCAAGCTGAACATAATCGAGATCAAGCGGGGATGCGGCTCGTGGGAGTGCGGGTGCGGCGCCCCGCACTCGCTTCCCTTCACCGTCGTCGGCAAGTCCGGTTCGGTGGAGGTTGTCCTTAAGCCCGCCCCGAGGGGGATATCCCTGGCGGTGGGGGACGTGGCCAAGAGCCTCCTTACGCTCGCCGGGGTCAAGGACTCCTGGGGCTTCGCCAAGGGGCATACCAAGACGACCGTGAACTACGCGTATGCGACCTTCTACGCCCTGCAGAACACCATCGAGATGCGCGTCTCGGAGGAGCAGGAGAGGAGGCAGCACATCGTCAGCGGGCCGGTGCAGGTGCACGTGGCCGAGGAAGGCGCCCCCGGACAGGAGGAATGAGCATGGCATATGCAGCTGTACGCATCCGCGGGCATTCCGGCGTCCGTAGCGACGTTGAGGACACCATGCGTATGCTTCGCCTCACCCGGGCGAACCATTGCGTGGTCCTTCCCGAGACGGATGAGATAAAGGGCATGCTGATGAAGGCCAAGGACTACATCACCTGGGGAGAGGTCTCGGAGGAGACGCTGGCCCGAATGATCAAGTTCCGCGGCCGATTGGTTGGCGACAGGCCGATAGACGATCAGGTGGTCAAGGACAATACCCCGTTCGGTTCCATAATGGCCTTCGCCAAGGGCATAGTCAAGGGCGAGGCAAAGTACTCGGACATGAAGGATGTGAAGCCCCTGTTCCGCCTGAGCCCGCCCAAGAAGGGCTATGAAGGGGTCAAGCGCGGCTTCGGGGCCGGGGGTGCCCTGGGCTACCGAGGAGAGGAGATAAACGACCTCATCTCCAGGATGATCTAAAGGTGATATCGATGGTTAGCAGAACCGAGAAGTTCAGGGGCTCCAGGACCCATGGTCGCGGAAAGAAGAGCGGTCGAGGTGCCGGAAAGCACGGGGGCAAGGGCAACGCTGGCCTGCACAAGCACAAGGCCCAGTACATGCTGAAGTATATGCCCGACCATTTCGGCCGGCACGGCTTCAAGCGGCCTCAGAAGACCGTGTCCGCGAAGATCACGATGAACGTGGGCGATCTGGAGCAGACCCTGCAGGTCATGAAGGCCCAGGGGACCGCGGTCGAGAGGGACGGAAAGATCTCCATCGACCTTGGCGCCCTGGGCGTCGACAAGCTGCTGGGGAACGGCCAGGTGAGCACGCCCTTCGTGGTCTCCGTCGCGGAGGCCACCGCCTTGGCGAAGGCCAAGGTTGAAAAGGCAGGCGGGCATATCGTGGTGCCAGAGTAAGTAGCACGTGGTGCTCATGGCCGACGACCAGAAGAGCAGGCTGTACAAGCTGAAGCCGATAACGGACCGCCTACCGGCGGTTTCCAAACCCGAAGGGCACGTCCATTTCCGGACCAAGATGCTGTGGGTCATAGTCATCCTGGTGTTCTACTTCGTTATGACCAACGTCTTCCTTTACGGGTTGGACAGCGAGAAGACCGTGGACCTGTTCGCCCAGTACAGGGCCATCCTGGCCGGGGCGCAGGGCTCGCTCATGCATCTGGGCATAGGCCCGATAGTCACCGCCTCCATCATCATGCAGCTGTTCGTGGGGGCGAAGATAATCAAGCTCGATCTCACCAACCGCGAGGACAAGGCGGTCTATCAGAGCACCCAGAAGTTCCTGGTCATAGTGATGATCCTGGTCGAGGCGGTGCCCCAGGTGTTCGGGTACCTGGTCCCTTCCGATTCCCTCATCTCCGGGCTCAACGGGACGTTCGGGGCCTCGGGGCTCCTCCGGGGAGAGAACATCGCCCGATTGATCATCGTCGTCCAACTATGCGTCGGCTCATATCTCGTGTTCCTCATGGACGAGGTGGTGTCGAAGTGGGGCATAGGCAGCGGCATCTCACTGTTCATCGCCGCCGGCGTCGCGGAGGCGCTGTTCACCGGGACGCTGAACACCGAGGGCTACTATCCGGATCAGCCATTGAGCAATAGCAATCTTCCAGTAGGAACGATCCCCAAGACGATCTACATCCTGACCCATCAGTCGGCGGCCGACCTTGCCAGCGGAGGCTATGAACAGATCCTCATCGCAAACCCCAATCCCCTTATCGCGCTCATAGGCACGATCGTCATCTTCCTCTTCGTGGCCTATGTGGAATCGGCTCGCATCGAACTGCCCCTGGCGCATGGGACCGCGAGGGGGGCGCGGGGAAGATACCCGATCAAACTGATCTACGCGTCCAACATCCCGGTCATCCTGATGGCCGCGCTGCTGGCGAACGTCAGCATGTTCACCATGCTGTTCTATACCAACGACTTTCTGAGCGGCATCCCTCTCATCGGGCATGCAGATTGGTTGGGGGTCTATCCCCCCGGAGAGAACCGGGCCACCTCCGGTTTGGCCTGGTACCTCTCCACGCCCAGCGGGGTAGGGGACTGGCTCCTGCCGATGTTGGACCCGGGCACCTACGGGAGCATGGTCTATGGACATAGCTCCCTGAAGGTGCTGCTGCACGTGCTCATCTACGTGGGCGTGATGGTCGGAGGCTCCGTCCTATTCGCCAAGTTCTGGATCATGACCACCAATATGGGGCCGGAGGCCGTTGCAAGGCAGATCGAGTCCTCGGGGCTTCAGATCCCTGGCTTCCGGCGCGACCCCCGGGTGCTCAAGCGGGTGCTGGAAAGGTACATCCCTGTCGTGACGGTGATCTCCGGGGCCGTTGTCGGGGCATTGGCGGCCGGAGCGGATCTGATCGGGACGGTGGGGAACGCGAGCGGGACCGGCGTGTTGCTGTCGGTGGGCATAATGATCCAGTTCTACGAGGCGATAGGGAGGGAGCAGATGATGGAGATGCACCCCGTGCTGCGGGGATTCTTCGGTGGAGAGTGATGAGGAATGGCAGACGCACCGCCCCAGAACGCCAAGGCGACCACCAGCAGAATGCTGATGATCTTCGTCTTCGTCATGGCGATCTTCGTGATGTTCGATCAGAACCTGAGGACCAGCCTCGGGGAGCTGGTCGGGCTGGGCCTGACCCCTCTCTGGGGCTTCGATGGGACCATGCCCGTTGTCACCTTGTTCCTCACGGGGGCGTTCATGACCTTCCTCAGCATAGTGGTCCGCCACTTCTTCACCGATTACGTGAAGCAGGCTGAAAGCCAACGGATAATGTCCGCCTTCAACAAGGAGATGCGCCAGGCCCGCCTGGAGAACAACACCTACAAGCTGAAGAAACTGATGGAGATGCAGCCGAAGGTCATGGAGGAGTCCATGAAGCAGACCACCACCCAGATGAAGCTGATGCCGGTGACCATGCTCATCATCATCCCCATCTTCGCCTGGCTGGCGGTCTTCGTCGGCAACATGGACAGTGCGCTCATCACGGTCCCGTGGTCCAAAGTGGCCGACCTGAACGACACCTATGTGCTCCCATCGTGGGTGCTGCTCTATTCGCTGATAAGCATCCCATTCGGGCAGGTGCTTTCAAGGGGGCTGAGGTACTTCTCGTTCAAGAGGCGGTTGAAAGAGCTCAAGGCCGAAGGGAAATGAGGATCACCATCAGCGGAACGATCGGCAGTGGCAAGACCACGGTGTGCCGGCTGCTCAGCGAGGCCCTGGGATGGCCGACGGCCATATCCGGGCACCTCTTCCGGGAGATGGCCAAAGAGCTGGGCATGTCCTTGGAGGAGTTCGGCAGGCTGGCCGAGCAGGACCCCAAGTACGACAGGCTCATCGACGACCGCCTCCTCCAGCGCGCACGGCAGGAGGAGGACGTCATCCTCGAGGGGAGATTGGCAGGGCAGTTGCTTCGCCGCAACGCCATCCCGGCCCTCTGCGTCTATCTGGACGCACCCCTGGAGGTACGCGCCAAGCGCGTCTCCGGGCGGGAGGGGGTAGGGCTGCGGGAGGCCATGGACGAGATGAGCGCCCGTGAGGCGAGCGAAGCGCTGAGGTACCGCAGGTTCTATGACATCGATGTGGCCGACCGTTCGATCTACGACATGGTCATCGACACTGGCGCCCTCACCCCGGAGCAGGTGGTCGAACGGATCATTGCCCGCGTCAGGGGCGGTTGAGATGCTCGTCCGGGACAAGGGGCCGAGGACGCTTGCCCGGGGGAAGCGGCCCGAGGACCGGACGGTGGAGGAGCTCTTGGATGGGGGGGTCATCGTCCTCGACAAGGTGCAGGGGCCGACCTCGCACCAGGTCACCGCCTGGGTGAAGGACATCCTGGGGGTGGAGAGGATCGGCCACGGAGGAACGCTCGACCCCAATGTCAGCGGGGTGCTCCCCATCGCCCTGGGGAGGGCGGTGCGCATGACCGACCTCGTCCTCCGCTCAGATAAGCAGTACGTGTGCCACATGTACCTTCATCGGCCGGTCCCGGAGAAAAAGGTACGGGAGGTCATCGGGACGTTCGTTGGCCCCATATACCAGACCCCGCCCGTGCGCTCGGCGGTCAAGGTGGCCATGAGGGTACGGAAGGTCAGCTCGATCGACGTCCTGGAGGTGGACGGCAGGGACGTCCTGTTCAAGGTGGACTGCGATGCCGGGACGTACGTCCGCACGCTGTGCGTGGACATCGGGGAGGCCCTTGGGGTGGGGGCGAACATGAGGGCCCTCCGGCGCACCCGCTCGGGCGCGATGACCGAGAAGGAGGCGGTCACGCTGCAGGAGCTCACGGACGCTGTGGTGCGCTGGAGGGAAGGGGATGATACCTGGCTGCGCCGCATCATCAGGCCGATGGAGGTCCTGCTGGAGCCGCTGCCGAAGGTCATCGTCAAGGACAGCGCGGTCGATGCGGTGGCGCATGGGGCGGACCTGAACGCCCCCGGCATCGTCTCCCTGGACGAGGGCATCGAGAAGGGGGCGCAGGTCGCCCTCCTGACCCTGAAGGGGGAGGCGCTGGCGCTGGGCACCGCCACCATGGCCGCGCGGGACATGCACAGGGCATACAAGGGAAGGGCGGTCCGGACCGTGCGGGTGTTCCTGCCCGAAGGGACGTACCCCCGGATGTGGGGCGCTCAGCAGTAGCGGCCCAGGTTCGTCTGCCCCTTCTTTTCCCGCGTGAGCGGGATGGCTGTGATGCCCAGCCGCCCCTGGATCTCCTGGGCGAGCGTTCCCTCCGAGCCATGGTGGGTGTAGACCACGGACGGGTCGCACCTGTCAATGAAATCGAGGAGCTCATAGAAGTCCGCATGGTCCGAGTACGCGAACCCCTGGTCCATGCCCCATCCTATCCTGCCCCCGGACCGGCCTCCGGTCCCGAGGCACCACCCGGAGACGTCGGCGGAGCGCTTCTTCCTGAGGACACTGAGGCCGTTTTCCCCCCAAGCCCCCGGGCTGATGACCAGCTGGGGGTCGAGGTCTTCGGGATCGAAGGGAAGGTAATCGAAGCGCAGGTCGTCCGCCTCCATCATGCGGGTGGTCTCGAGCACCGAGCCGTGCAGGCGCGGCCGGAGATCCCTCAGCATGGTGATGAGTTCCTGGGATTTGCCGAGGGGATAGGCGTGCAGGACCGCCGAATAGCCCTGGTCCAACATGTCCTCGACCCAGTCGTGGATGACCCTGATCATCTCCCGGCGGTCCGGGAAGCGGTACCTTGGGTCGCCGTAGGTGGCCTCGATTATCAGCACGTCGCACTTCTGCGGTCTGGCACCCTCTATGCCCAGGCGGGACTGGGGGCAGAGGTCCCCGGTGTACAGGACCCTCTGCCCGGCATCGAGCATGAACATGTTCGACCCGAGGATGTGCCCGGCGCCGCTTGCCTCGACCAGGGGGCTATTGTTCCGTTCCGGGTCCTCCAGGTAGTTCTTGGACCGCTTGCTCTTCACCCTCCCGCGCATGCACCGCAGGGTGATGTCCGAGCAGTGGATTGGGCCCCCGGCAAAGCTGGAGGGCATGTGGTCGGAATGGGCGTGGGAGACGCAACAGACGCCCTCTGCGGTGACCTTGCGTGGGTCCAGGAAGAAAGTGGTGTCGCCATAGGCGACCTCGATGCCGTTGCCTAAGCGAACGGAAGGCCCATCCCTTTCCATCGGGCGGAGAATGCATGGTCGGCTATTTACCGATAGCGCGCGGGCCTTTGATCGTGGCACCGTCCCTTCGGACCCTGCCATGCCATCAATAGGCGAGCATGGCCATGACCAAGACGATCATTATCACCTGCGCCGTGCCTAGGACGCGCTCGACCATTCGCTTGCGTCGAAGCTCCCATTCGTGTATCGACATGCTCATTTTGCTCACCGATATTTATTACGCCCTGTAAGATATAGATATTGCCTCGGGGTCCTGGTCCTAAAGGACGATCGACGGCACACGCACAACGACCCTTTGAGCTGTCCCCGCCCATTTTCACCCACCTCCCCCTGTCAGCCCTTTATACCTACAAGGCGAGGTTGGTACGGTGAGCAGATGTACCGCTCCATGCCCGAAACGGTGACCGAACCGCTGGTCCGCGCCCTCCCCCCCGAACCGGATGGGATGCTGGCCACCACCGCCATACCTCCGGTGGACGAGCTGCTCGGAGGCCTGGCACCGGGGACGGTCACCACCATCGACAGCTCCGATAGGATGCTGTTCGCCCTGGTCAACATGCTCAGTGTGAACTTCGTGCGCGAATGGCATCGCGACGTGATCTGGGTGGATGGGGGGAACTCCGTGAATCCCTACGATCTCACATACATTTGCAAGCGCTTCCGGCTGCGGCCGGAGGAGGTGCTCAACAGCATAAGCGTGTCGCGGGCGTTCACCGCCTATCAGATGTCCACCCTTGTGGAGGACTCCCTTGAGGAGGAGCTTGTTCGCAGCAGGGGGGGAATGGTCATCGTATCGTGCTACCCGGACCTCTTCCAGGACGCGGACATGGACTGGGATGAATCGTTGAAGCTCATGGAAAGGGGCATGGGCAAGCTGCGTTCCCTTACGTCCAAGCACCGCACCGTGAGCGTGGTGACCAACTACGGCTTAGCGAAGCTGATGTACCGCAAGGGGCTGCGCTCCCTTTTTTATGAGAAGGCGGATCGCGTGGTCAGCGTGGAGCATCGCTCCGGCTACGTGCGCATCTCGTTGCCTCGGGAGGAGCGGGAGATCATGTACCGACCGGTACCGCCGAACCAGACCACCTTGGACGAATATCGGAGGAGGTTCTGATGGGGCGCACCGTACCAACGTACCGCATGGCCTCGGAATCCCTCTTCCAAAGCTGGAGCGATTTTCGACGCGCCCTTCCGCAGGAGGATCGTGCGGCGTTCGATCGCCTTTCCGACAAGGTGCGCATGCACGCCTCGGCTTGTACGGTAGCGGCATTCCTCGATCCCCTGGAAGGGGCGCTGCTCTCTATCCTCTTGGAGCAGGAGAAGGAACTGGAGCGCCTGCGCAAGAAGGCCTGATCGAATGCGCGGATGGATCCTGGACTGCTATGCGGACGAGGTCAACAACGAGATGGTCACCTGGGTCAAGACCCCGGCCGGCGTGGAGCGCATCGCCGACCGCGAGTACCGTCCGTCCTTTTATGTGAAGCCCTCCGCGGAACGGAAACAGGACCTCCTCCTCGGGCTGAAGGAGGCCGGCGTGGAGCATCGTTGGGAGAGGCACCGGACATGGCTCACGGGACCTCTGGAGGACGTGCTGAAGGTCACGCCCAAAGGGTACCGCAACCTCATGCCTTTGGCGAAGACCGTGGACAGGTGGGGGTGCCACCGGGATCACACGCTTTTCAACGTGGACATGCGCATGGACACCCGCTACTTCCTGTACCGCAAGGTCTTCCCGATGGGGCTAATGGATGTGGAGCGCTGGCATAACCTAGACGCACCGTTCCGATTGGACTACCCGATGCCCGAGCTGCGCACCTGTGAGCTTACGTTGGAGACCTCCGCTCGCCGGGGCATGCCGACGTTGGAGGACCGCCTGAAGCGAGCCACCCTCGACGACACTGTCATGGAGGGCAAGGAGGCGGACATCCTGGACATGCTTCAGGCAACCCTCCGCGCCAAGGACCCTGACGTGCTGGTCACCGATGGCGGGGACAGCTTCCACCTTCCGTTCCTGGAGAGGTGCGCCGCGCGCAACGAGATGGAGCTGGAATTGGGCAGGGAGGGGGGAAAGCGCTTGGGCAAGGGCAAGAGCTACTTCACCTATGGTCGGATCCTCTACAAACCGCCCGCGTACAAGCTGCGCGGGCGCATCCACCTGGACAAGGGCTCCTCGTTCATCTATCAGGAGGGGGGCATGGCCGGGCTTATCGACCTCTGCCGGCTGGCGCGCATATCGATGCAGGACATGGCCCGCATGTCCCCTGGCAGCGCCATCAGCGCCATGCAGGTGAACGAGGCCTCCAAGATGGGCTCGCTGGTGATGTGGAAGAAGAACCTGCCTGAGGGGTTCAAGACCGCCGCCGAGCTGGTGGCCTGTGACCGGGGCGGCCTCATCTACGAGCCGAAGGTCGGGCTGCATGAACGCGTCCAGGAGGTGGACTTCACCTCGCTGTACCCGAGCATAATGGTCCGTCACAACATCTCCCCGGAGACGCTGAACTGTGAATGCTGTTCGGATGGCGGGGAGCCCGTTCCCGGCCTTGGCTATTGGACCTGCACCAAGCGCCAAGGGTTGCTAGGCAGGGTGCTGGAGCCCCTCGTCCGCCGGCGCATCGCCCTCAAGCGGTTGAAGCGGGAGGGGGGGTGCAGGAGCGCCATTTACGACCAGCGGGCCAAGGTGCTCAAGTGGGTACTGGTGACCTGCTTCGGCTACACGGGCTACAGGAACGCGCGCTTCGGCCGTATCGAGTGCCACGAGGCCATCACCGCCTATGGCCGGGAGATATTGCTCAGATCGGCGGAGGTGGCCGAGCACCGCGGCTTCCGGATCCTGCACGGCATCGTGGACTCGCTGTGGCTGGAGGGGAACGGAGATGTCGAGGCCTATTGCCGGGAGATAGGGCAGCGCATGGGCATACCGCTGGTCTGGGACGGGGAGTACAAGTGGATCGTCTTCCTGCCGAACCTGACCAATGGCGCCGGGGCACTGAACCGTTACTATGGCGCCTTCCAGGACGGGGAGCTGAAGGTACGCGGCATAGCCCTCCGCAGAAGGGACACTTGCACGCTAGCCAGGGAACTGCAGCAGGGCATGCTTGACAGATTGGCCCTGGGAGAGGATGCCGAAGGATTCCGTCATCGCATCCCGGAGGCGCTGGATGTTCTGGATACGTTCGTACGGAACCTCAGGGACATGGAGACGCCGCTGGAGAAGCTGGTGCTTTCGAAGCGCATAACGCGGGAGCTGAGCGAGTACCGGCAGAGGAACGACCAGTTCCGCGCGCTATGCCAGCTGGAGGACCGGGGCTTCCGCACACCGCCCGGGGAGACAGTCGAGTTCGTCCTGACCCCCGGGAAGGAGGTGAAGGTGGCGCAGTTCCTGGAGGGGACGGAGGGGTACGACGCCGGACGGTACGAGGAACTGCTGTTCCGGGCCGCCGGCGAGCTGCTCTCGCCCTTCGATCTCGGCCAGGTCAGATTGGGGGAGTTCTACCGCAGGAACGGGGCGAAATAGTGAAGGAGGATGGGGAACAGCAGGCAGCCGGTGAGGTGCACCCTGCTGACGCCGACCCTTCCAGGCACCATCCCCAGGAGGGTGGAGAGCAGCAGGAGCAGCAGGCCACCTGGGCCTGCCAGGAGAAAGGAGAGGACGACCATGCCGACCAGCGCGCCCTTGTTCAGCGCCGTAAGGTCCCGCCCCTGGGCCTGCAGGAGGAGCCTCCTGCCCAGGCGCATGGTGAGGGAGTATGATACAAGGGACGATATGAGGATGCAGAGGAACAGCGCCGGCAGGTCCTCGACCGAGAGCGAGGGCACGACCCCCTGCATAGCAAGCAGCGTGCCGCTCCTCCCCTTCCCGAGAAGGACAAGGGTCCCCAGGCCGAGCACCGCCGCCCCGGTGCCCACCGCGGACACGGTGCAGATGAACTCCTCCGGCCCCGCGCGGGAGCGGGGGAGCATGGTGGTCAGTACCGCGCCGGCCGTTGCCGTGACGCCCGGCAGCCATCCCACCAGCCCGCCCATGAAGGACCCTTTCAGCGCCCCGGTCACGGACGGGGGCGCGCCCGCCTCTCCGCTCTGCTCAGGCATGCGGCCCCGGGAGGACCCGATGAGCAGGGGAAGGCCGAAGAGCCCGGTGAAGAGGGGCATGAGCATGTTGCCCTCCATCCCCGTCCAGATGTCCTGGCCCGGCACAAGGCCGTCCATGGCCATGATGCCCAGGGCGCCTGAGCACAGGAAAAGGAGCACAGACCAGCCGATGAGCGGCAGTCTGTCCCTGCGGACGGTCCATTGACCTAGGAGCAGCTGATGGCCTTCCTTCAATCCCCTGCCGCGGATGACGAAGGACTGCGCGGGCGTCCATACGGTCCACCTTCCCCGCCGCTTGCGCACGGTCCCGATCACCCTGGCGGAGTCGCCGTGCACCGGGACGTGCCTCTTCAAGGAGATGACATTGGTCGGCATCGCACGGCCGGCGCGCATGTCCAGCTGCGCCTTGGGATTGGCCTTCCCGCTCTCCGCCCAGAAGAGGAGGAAGGGGATGAGCAGCAGTATCCACGGAACTAAGGGGGAGATCCGCTCCAGGGCCTCCCCGGCCTCAGCGTGGACGAAAGGGAGAAGGAGCAGGGCGATGAGACCGGCCATGGCCCCCACCAGGCTTCCCTGGGCGGCCGCCTGCAGGGCGTTCATCCCCTTTCCCTCCAGCAGCAGGCGGTGGGAGGGGAGGACGGAGAGACACTCCGATTCGTCCGGTACGCCCATGATCAGCGACGGTATGTAGTCCAGGAAGGAGTGACAGACCGCCGCCGACAGGATCGCGCAGGCAAGGAGCAGGGCCGGGGAGAGCGCGCAGCCCACCGAGAGGCACAGCCCCTCAAGAGGGGCTATCAGGGCGGGGGCACCGATCATCAGGAGGGCGGCGAGAGTGTTCACATGTATTCCGGGCGCCAGGCCGGACAACGCCCCGAGGCCCATCCCGAATAGGGTGAAGTAGAGCAGGAGCAGGAGGTCCGCACCGAGCATATGGTACCAGTTGAGCGTGGGATGAATAGGGGAACGGTTGCAGTGAGCCTTACCGTGCTCTGCGCCGAGGTTCATATGTCGTTGTGCGGCATGCATGCCCTTCCTAGGCAGAGGGAGGACCTCGCGGGGGCCGGGGTGGGGGACCGCTCATCATTGAACAGGGAAGGGAATGTCTCGGCCTTGATGAGGGACAGCGCGCATTGCGACCCCGGCCCCGATCACGTTCCCGCCGACGTGCGGTGGGACGCCGGTTCAGGGAAGCACATGGACCCGGCCGTCCCTCACCTCCACGCTCACCAGGGTCCTGACCTTCTGGCCGATATCCCTTTCCAGCTCCTCGAGCCTGTCGGTCTTCCTGATCACCACTATGATGTCGGCCACCTCCACGCCCATGGCCCTGAGCGCCTTCACGATAGCCCGGAGCGTGCCGCCGGTGCTCACCACGTCGTCCATGACGATGACGCGGTCACCCTTCCTCAGCCCGTTGATGAACAGCTCCTTCTCCGAGTACCCAGTGGTCTGGCGGACACTGACCTCCCCTGGAAGGCCGTACCTGCGCTTGCGCACCACATTGTACGGGATCCCGGTCATCAGCGAGAGGGGCACGATGAGCGGGATGGCCATGGCCTCCGCTCCCACGAGGTAGTCCACGTCCATGGGCATCATGTCGAAGATGCGGTCTAGCACCTCCTCGAGGACCCTGGGGTCCATGGCTGGGATGCCGTCGGTGATGGGATGCACGAAATATTGGTATTCGCCGAAGCGCACCACATCGCTGCGCTCCAGGCTTTCCTTCAATCTCTCCAGCATGCGCCTCGGGCGGTATATGCCCCGGCCACCAATTAATCATGCGCCCGTCAAGACGACCCCTCCAAGCGATCCCCGGGAGGACCACGGGCATGAAGAACCGTCTCCACAGGGGACCGTTCCCCAAGGCCCTTCCCGAGGCCCGGGATTGAGGGGACGGTGATCGCCGCAGTTGCGCCCCGATGCCCTGGTCGTCCGATGGCATTGAACGCCCTGTGCGTCCTCGGCCCTACTTCGGGACGAGGGCCTCCCCGGCATCGACCCTGTGCCACTTCGCCCCTTCCTTCCTGATCTTCCCGGAAGCGGCCAGATGCCTTATGGTGCGACGGACGAGGTCCTCAGGGACGTCTATCTGGAACTGCTCCTTGAAGCCCTTCTGGATGCCCAGCACCGTCTGCGGCGTATGCAGCGTCTTCGGGAGCAGGGTACGAAGGTCCTCATGAAGGTTCCAGGGGAAGATGAACCATGTCCAGTCCTCCTCTGGCACCTCCACCTCGTAATAGTCGGGGCGCTTCTTGGAATGGGTGATGTGGAGGAGCGTGGCCGTGCGGACCTCCTTGGGCCCCATCTGCCCCAGGTGCTTCTCGGCCAGCATGAGGCTCTCCCCCGTGTCGGTGATGTCGTCCACGATCAGGACCGATTCGCCCTCAATGCTCGCGTTAAGCTCCTGGGTGAGCAACGCCCTCCCGTCGTGGTTGGCGGTCACCCCCCAGTGCTCGGTCTTCACCGCGTACAGCCTCTTCACCTGCAGATGGTCGCAGATCACCCTGGCCGGCACCCACCCTCCGCGGGTGAGCCCGATGACGACCGTCGGGCGGAAGCCGTTGTCAGCGATGTCGTACGCCACCGCCTCGGTCCAATGAGCGATCTCGTCCCAGGTCAATATCCGGCACTTGAAGCTCTCCACCTTGTCCATGATACCCCCCGTGGTAACGGCCCTTGACCGCTCTACGGGAAGATAACGCTTCTCCTTCAGA
>JAJFUR010000036.1 GCA_021372335.1 Methanobacteriota archaeon | reverse complement strand
CGTCTACCGCCTGGACTCCCCGAAGGTCGTCGTCCTGCTGTTCGGCTCCGGCAAGCTGGTGTGCACCGGCGCCAAGCACGTGGAGGACGTGGGCGCAGCGGTCGACAAGATCACCGAGGAGCTGAAGGCGGCGGGCCTGCTCAAGTGATCCGCCCAAAGGACGACAGCGCATCGGAACGCCCATACGAAGGGCCTTCCGCCACTGGGCGAGACCCGGGCTCTGGAAGGGCGGATGCCGCTGCCCGCGGCCATCGACGGCGTTCCCGTGCATGAAGGGATCGGATCCCGGCAAACAGCGCTCTTATATGGCAAAAATAGCTATTGGAAGCGGCCTTGAGCACCAAGGAGGGATGTCTCCCTATTCGAATCGACGGACGCCCTCCCGAACGCGGCCCAGGGAACGGGGGCGGGACGCCAATGCTTTACTTTGAGTACGGCCAGGAGGAGATCGGTCATCTGCGACGCCGGGACATGAGGCTGGGCGAGGTCATCGAGCGCATGGGAATGCTCAACGCTGAGCTGTACCCCGACCTATTCACAGGCCTCGTGACGAGCGTGGTGGGCCAGCAGGTCTCGGGGAAGGCCGCGGCCACGGTCATGGGTCGGATGTGCGAGCGCTTCGAGATCACCCCCGAAGGGCTGTCGAAGGCCAGCCCCCAGGACATACGATCGTGCGGAACGTCCCTCCGCAAGGCCGAGTATATAAAGGGAATAGCGGACGCCTGCCTCAGTGGGGATTTGGACCTCAACGCCCTCCGTTCCATGACGGACGAGGAGGTGGTGAGGGCCCTCCGCTCCCTCCGCGGGATAGGGGAATGGACCGCGGAGATGATGCTCATCTTCTCCCTGGGCCGGAAGGACGTGGTGAGCTGGGGGGACCTTGCCATCCGCCGGGGGATGGCCACCCTCTACGGATCGGAGGGGCTGAGCAGGGAGGACTTCCTGAGGATCCGGCAGACCTACTCCCCGTATGGCACGGTCGCCTCGTTATACATTTGGGAACTGGACCAGGAACGGAACGGCCCCGGGGTCTCCAGGAAGGCGGTACGACGATCATCGTTAAGTAGGGGTCCGCCGATGTGAGGGCCCATGGCGATGTCCAAGAAGGACCTGCAGAAGCAGAAGAGAAGGAACGAGGAGAAGAAGGCGGCCGCTGCCGACAAGGCCGCCCCGGCGAAGGGGAAGAAGAAATAGGCATTCCTCAGGCCTTCCGGCCCGCGATGGCCGCTCTCCGCCGCTCCTAAGAGGACGACGGCCCCTTTCTCCATTATGTTCTAAAGCATCAGGCGCGGCCCTGCCTCAGCGATCTCGTTTATATTCCCTGGAAGATACGGTCCCGAATGCCGGGGGAACCGATCGTCGAGATGCGGAACGTCACCGTGACCAAGGGCAGCGCCACGCTCCTCAGGGGGATGGACCTCACGGTCCGGCAGGGCGAGAGGCTGGTCATCCTCGGCCCGAACGGCTCCGGAAAGTCCTCCCTGATCAAGACCATGATGGGGGAGCTCAGGCACGACACGTCCGTGCCCGGCGCGTATGTCAGGCTGAGAGGGAAGGACCTCTGGAACCTCTTCGACGTCCGGAAGGCCTTCGGGCTCGTCTCCGCCGACCTGCAGGTCGACCTCGCCAGGGACATCGACTGCCTGGACGCCGTGCTGTCCGGCTTCTTCGGCTCGATGGGCACCAACCGCTCGCAGGAGGTGGACCGGGGGATGAGGCGAAGGGCCATGGAGAGCCTGGCGGCCGTAGGCTCCGCCCATCTGGCCGGCCGGCGCTTCCATACACTATCCACAGGCGAGGCGCGCCGGGTGCTTATGGCGCGGGCCCTGGTGGGCTCCCCGGAGGCCCTGGTCCTGGACGAGCCGATGAGTTCCCTGGACCTGATCGGGAAGAGGCTGGTCAGGCAGGCCATCCGCTCCCTCGCCCAGGAGGGCCGCTCCCTGGTGCTGGTGACGCACGACCCCTCGGACATCGTCCCCGAGATCGGGCGGGTGGTCATGGTCAAGGACGGGAGGGTGCTCCGGGACGGAGGGCTGGACCTCCTCACCGAGGAGAACCTCACCATCCTTTACGACGGCCCGATAGGCCTCCGCAGGATCGAGGGCATGTACTTCGCCTGGCCCAGGAACGGGGAATGAGGCGGAAGGCGGAACCTCGTCCCCTATCATTTTCCCCAAGGTAAAGAAAGGCCCGCATCGACGGCGGCGCCCTCACGGCCACCAACCCCCACCCATCGGCCCTGCGAAGGGGCACAGGCCCGCGCGCCGCATGCCGGGAGCGGTCCCCCGCCGTCCCTCCCAGCGTAGTTACCCAACGCTGATATACCCTCCTCGGGATTAGGCGTCCCAATGTACGACCCTAGGATGCGCAAATTGGCGGACGTGCTCATCGACCATTCCATTCGCCTCAAGGAGGGGGAGACGGTCTATATCGAGGCGTTCGACGTCCCCGACGAGATGGTCGAGGTCCTCCTCGGCAAGATCTACGAGGTCGGGGGGGTGCCGATGGTCGCCCTCAGGTCCGCCAGGGTGATGCGGAAACTGCTCCTCGGCGCCGACCAGAGGACCCTCGCCCAGATAGGCGAGGTCGAGCTGGCCAAGATGAAGAGGGCCCAGGCGTACATCGGGATCCGGGGATCGTTCAACATCACCGAGAACTCCGACGTCCCGGCGGAAAAGATGGACCTCTACATGAAGCACTGGTCCGGGCCTGTGCATACCGACTGGAGGGTGCCGAACACGAAGTGGGTGGTGCTGCGCTGGCCCACCGCCTCCATGGCCCAGCAGGCCCAGATGTCCACCGAGGGCTTCGAGGACTTCTATTTCAACACCTGCACGCTCGACTACTCCAAGATGTCCCGGGCAATGGACCCCCTAGTGGAACTCATGGAACGCACGGACAGGGTGCGCATCGTCGGCCCCGGCACGGACCTGGGCTTCTCGATCAAGGGGATTCCAGTGGTCAAGTGCGACGGGGAGCGGAACATTCCGGACGGGGAGGTCTACACCGCCCCCGTGAAGGGCTCCGTCAACGGGACCATAAGCTACAACACCAAGACCCTGTACCAGGGGAAGGTGTTCGAGAACGTGGTCCTGAGG
This sequence comes from Methanobacteriota archaeon, assembly GCA_021372335.1. Taxonomy (GTDB): domain Archaea; phylum Thermoplasmatota; class Thermoplasmata; order Methanomassiliicoccales; family UBA472; genus UBA472. The sequence continues at coordinate 38,168 of JAJFUR010000036.1, read as the reverse complement.
TTCAAGGATGGAAGGATAGTCGAGGCCACCAGCTCCAACACCAAGGACATGAACGCGATCCTGGACACGGATGAGGGGGCCAGGTACGTCGGGGAGTTCGCCATCGGCGTCAACCCGTTCATCAACAAGGCCATGCTGGACATCCTCTTCGACGAGAAGATCGCCGGCTCCATCCACTTCACCCCCGGGAACGCATACAAGGAGGCCGACAACGGCAACAGGTCCACCGTCCATTGGGACCTCGTGCTGTGCCAGACCCCGGAATGGGGCGGCGGGGAGATCTACTTCGACGGAAGGCTGGTGCGCAAGGACGGCCGCTTCGTCATCGACGAGCTGAAAGGGCTGAACCCGGAGAGCCTCGTCTGACGGGCGCATGCGCGCGCCGGGAGGAGGGGCTGCCATGCCTTGCAGGGACCAGGACGGCGACGATCACGCCCGCCCCGAGCGCGATGGCGATGTACATGCCCAGACCAGGTGCGGCCATTTCTAGGGAGGAGAAGGCATCGGCATTGTACCCAATTATGTCCACGATGTCCATCGCGGTCAATCCCACCGCCCCCGCCCCGACGCCGAGCAGGGCGGCCCTTCTCATCGCAAGGGCTGGCACCAGGCGCTCGGAGAAGAGCACGGCCAGGCCGCCGATGCCCAGGAGGGCGATGTACCTTCCGGACAGGGCACTGCTCTCGAGGGCGCAGCACCCGATCAAGCCCCCGAAGGTGGTGACCCACGGACTGAGCGGCACCATGGTGAGCATCGCCACCAGCGCTATCAGCAGCTCCCTCCGGGGCAGCGCCCCCTTTTCGCCCTTGATGTCCGCCCTTGGCGTCCTTTCCTGGGGCGGAAGGGCGGGCGCGCTCGATGACACCGGTCCCGTCGGAGCCCCGCCCTCCCCGGACGGAAGGATGCGGGGGGCCCCAGGCCTCTTCCCAGCGACTCCCGCCCTTCCTTCCGCGGCCCGCAGCCCACAGCTGTTGCAGTATTCCCAATCCTTCCTGAGGGGCGCCCCGCACCCCTTGCAGACGACCTTTCCGCCCACCATGCCTCTGCATGCCGTCGAGGGACCTTCTCCGATAGCGATACAGGTAGTCTGCGGCGTCAACGGTTAAATATTTGAGAACGGAATCAAGAGGCGTTGACAGCCGATTGCCGCATTGAGATGGCGTACATCGACCCAGAGACGTATACGTCGATCGTCAACCACGATCTGCGCAAGCGCATCCTCACCAAGCTCTACCGCTCAACAAGGACCTCGCCCATCAGCAAGCAGGAGCTGGCCGATTCCCTCGGCATCGACTATCACCAGCTCGTCTATCAGCTCAACCACCATCTACGGGACTTCTGGACCGTGAAGGAGGAGCAGAAGGTGCGGGGGACCCGCATGGAACTCATAGAGGCCGCCTATCCGTACGCGGTCTTCATGACGATCGGGAAGGACCACGGCATCTTCTCGGTGGACCCGCTGGCCGATCTCTACGGGCCGGTGGCCAAGGTCGGGACCCGGTGCGACCAGTGCAGCAGGGAGGAGGCGGAGAGGTGCATGGCCTTCGCCCAGTCCCGGTTCGACTCCGAGCCGCTCACCGAGGCGGAGCAGGGCGTGCTGGCGGCCAACGGCCGGAGGGCGCCCTACCGCCCCATGGACCTGGCGCTCCTGGCGGCCATCAAGGGGATCCCGGCCGGGCAGAGGTGCGTCATCGACATCCCCTGTCAGAGCTGCGCCTTTCTGCGGCGGACGGTGCGCATCGAGGGACTGTAATATTGGAGCCCCAGGAAACGTATAAGCCCGGAGGGGCGATACCCGGGGCATGCAGTCCGGAGGGAGGACGCCCACCCGGTTCGTGGTGCTGGGCGGCTACCTGGGCGCGGGCAAGACGACGCTGGCCGCCGCGCTCGGCAGGGAGCTGAAGGCCAAGCATGGGCGGTCCGTGGCGATAATCACCAACGACCAGGGCAACGTGCTGGTGGACACGGAGTACATGAGGGACGCCGGCTTCGACGTCAGGGACGTGCTGGGCGGCTGCTTCTGCGCCAACTTCGGAGAGTTCGTCAAGAACGCCCGTACCCTGGTCTCCATGGGCCGGCCGGACATAATCATCGCCGAGCCCATAGGCACCTCGACCGCCATCCTCGGCTCGGTGGTCGCCCCCCTCCGCAGCATGTACCCCGACGAGTTCCAGGTCGCCCCCTTCTTCGTCGTGGTGGACGGCACGAGGGCCGAGGAGACCCTCGAATCAGCGGGGGGCCTCGGGCTCGGTGGGGGGAAGCTCATCCCCGTCCACCAGGTGCGGGAGGCGGAGTACGTCCTGCTGTCCAAGACCGACGTCCTGGACGAGGGGCAGATCAGAAGGGCGGAGACCTTGGTGCACCAGGAGGCCCCTGATGCTCAGGTGATCCCCTGCTCCGCCCTCGACCGCAGGAACCTGGACAGGATCGTGGAGATAATCCTCTCCGACCAGGTGAGCACCAAGGAGCCCAAGGAGGTGGACCAAAGGCTGTTCGCGGTGGAGAAGGCCTCCATGGGCTGGTTCAACGCCTATGCCAAGGTCGCTGCCGAAGGCCGACTGGACATCAACGCCTTCCTGACCGCGCTCATCCGTGGCGTGGCAACATCCTTCCCTCCGGAGGCCATAGGGCACGTGAAGGCCATGCTCACCTCCCCCACCGCCTCGGCCAAGATGAGCCTGGTGGGGGACCGCATGCAGGTGGACGGCCTGAAGGGCGGCCGCTACCTCACCGGCGAGGGTAAGCTCGTCCTCAACGCCCGGGTCACAGCCTCGCCTGACGAACTCAAGGGGGCATTGGAGAGGGCGCTCCACGAGGCGGCGAGGGAGACCGGCGCGCAGATCGCGGAGATGGGGGAGGCGTGCTTCACCCCCAGGCCTGAGACCCCGTCCATGTTCAAGAAATGAGCCCGGTTCCGTCCGTTCCCTCAATCTTTTCAATAATTCCCAGCTTTATTTCATTTTTCCCTTCAATTGCCGTGCTTCCATCGGAATCATTATGGGAACCGGGGCCCTTTGAAGGGCGACATGCCCGTGGTCGATGCGATGAACCGGCGCATCCTGCAGCTCCTCGTCAACGACTGCAGGATGACCCATAACGAGATAGCCGCCAAGCTGAAACGCTCCCCCTCCACGGTGAGGGACCGCATCCGGCGCATGGAGGACGACGGGATCATCCTCGGCTACTTCGCCGTGGTCAACAACGAGCGCATGGGCATCAAGGCGGACGCGGTCCTCTTTGCCAACCTCAGACCAGGCGTCATGGCGGAGGAACTCCGCAAGCTCAAAGGCATCGAGGAGGTCAAGGAAGTGCTGCAGATCACCGGCCCCCGCCGGGTGATGGTCCGCCTGCAGGCCAGGGACCCGGCGGGCCTGGAGCAGGCGCTGACAACGAAGGTCCTGCCGGTCGGGCTGGAGGACCCCGAGCTGCGGATGGTCACCAGCTCGGCCAACCGACTACCAGGTTCCTAAACGCTCGTCTTGTCGTAGTATCCGGAGAAGGGCCTGCTGGAGCTGGGGACGACCTTGACGTACCCGTCCATGCTCCTAGGGGGCTTGACGGAGAAGGCCCTCTCGAAATCGTCCAACAGCGCCATTATCTCCCTCGTGTCGCTGGGGAGCACCGGGGCAAGCGCTGCGCCCGGGCCGAGCCTGTCCGGGGGCACCTCGCCTCGAACGAAGATACGGCCTCCATGCATCCCTGCCCCCAGGTTGCGGCCCACCGGCACCCCTTCCCCTCCCATGCCCAGGACCAGTGCGGTCCCGCCAGCCATGTACTCGCCCAGATGGTCCTTGGCCGTGCCGCCGATGACCAGCGTCGGTCTCACATCCCCGAACTCCTTCATATGGATCCCCACCCGGTAGCCGGTATCGCCCTTGACCAGGATCTGCCCCCCGCGGGCGGCTAGCCCAGTCACATCCCAGGCGTTGCCGTGGACGATGATTCGGCCTGCGTTCATCGTGTTCCCGGTCATGTCCTGCGCATTCCCGAACACCTCGATGGTCGGGCCGTTCAGGAACGCCCCCAGGTCATTGCCGGGGGTCCCGTGCACCGTTATGTGCAGGCCCGGGACAGAGGCGGTCGCTGCAAGGTACCTCTGGCCAATGACCCCTCGGATCTCGATAGAGCCGCACCCTTGGCGCATCGCCTTGCGCACGGCGCAGTTGAGGGTGGTATAGTGCATCGGCCGTTCCGAGGAAAGGTCCAGGTCAATGACCGCCCTGCCGTCAGCAATGGCCATGCACTCCCTCCCGCAGTCGCACTCATGGGAATGCCCCTTCGGCTTGCACGCGTCTCGCATCAGCCCCACCCCTCCCCTATATGCTTGACCCCCATCACCTCCGCGATCTTGGGGTTCGGGCCGCGGTACCGCAAGCGGTCCCTGTTGCCCACGAGGCTCTCCACGGAATCGATGCCCATAGCCCCGAGCACCTCTTTGAGCTCCTCGTTCCAGGCATGGAACAGGTGGACGACGCGCGCCGAGGCGATGTAGGGATCGAGGCGGGCGACGAGGTCATCCCTCTGCGTGGCGATGCCCCAGGAACATAGGCCGCGATGGCATTGCTGACATACCCTGCATCCCATTGCGATCAAGGCCGCGGTGGACACCATGACCACATCGGCGCCCAATGCAAGCGCCTTGATCATGTCCGCCGAGGAGCGTACCCCGCCCCCGGCGCAGACCGTGACCCTGTTGCGGAGCCCCTCCCGTACAAGCCGTTGATCCACCGCCGAGATGGCGACCTCGATGGGCAGCCCCGCATGGTCCCGGATCACCCTGGGGGCGGCCCCGGTGCCCCCCTTGAAACCATCCACCGTCAGGAAGTCCGCCCCCGCCCGCACCACGCCGGAGGCGATCGCGCCCACGTTGTGCACGGCTGCGATCTTCACCCCCACCGGCGTCCGGTACTCGGTGGCCTCCTTGAGCACCGAGATCAGCTGGGCGAGGTCCTCTATGCTGTACACGTCATGATGGGGATAGGGGGACAGCGCGTCCGTCCCTAAGGGGATCATCCTGGTCTCGGAGATCATCGCGGTGACCTTCTCCCCGGGCAGGTGCCCCCCGTGCCCGGGCTTCGCCCCCTGGCCGATCTTGATCTCCACCGCTGCCACCTCCTTGAGGTACTCCGGCTTGATGCCGAAGCGGCCGGAGGCGACCTCCGAACAGATCCGGTCCGCGTACTCGTAGAGATCTGGATGAAGCCCGCCCTCCCCGCTGCCGGCCACGATGTTCAGCTCCTTGGCGGCCATGAACAGGGCCTTCTGGGCGTTGTAGCTGATGGACCCCAGGGAGATATGCCCGAACATCAGGGGCATGTCCAATCGGATGAGGGGCGTGTCGCCCTCCCGGACGACCACCCGTCCATCCTGCACCTCCAGCCTTCCCGGGCGCCTTCCCAGGTAGGTGACGGTCTCCACCGGCTCCCGCAGCGGGTCGATGGAAGGGTTGGTGACCTGGGCAGCGTCCAGCAGCAGGTCGTCGAATATGGCCGGACGGTCGTCGTCCGCCCCGCAGGACGAGAGCAGCACCCCGCCAGAGCTGGCCTGGGCCAGGATCGCCCGGCGGGCCCTCTCCGACCAGTTCCCGTGAGGGGCGAACTGCGGGGGGACCGGGCGGACCTCTATGCAATTGGCCGGGCATACGGCGATGCATCGGCCACAGGCCACGCATCCTCCGGCAGGGACGACCCTCGAGCCCCTGAACTCAAGGGCCTGATATGAGCAGTCCTTCACGCATCGCTGACAGGCCCGACATAGGTCATGGTCTATGGTGGGAACGAACCTTTCGGGAAGGCGATGGTCCAATCGTTTACCGGCGCCCGCACCCTCGCTCACAGCCTCACCCCCTGGAAGGAAGGCTCGGTTCCCTTACGTAGGACCCCCTTGCCGACCGCGGCGATGAAGGGGTTCCCCGCCCCTGGCGCCCAGGTGCGGGCCTCCGGCTCCACGATCCGGATGGCGCTCTCCTCGCTGGCACAGTAGGCGAGACCCCCGTCGGGGGACACGCCGGCGATCATCGGCCTGAGCTTCTTGCGGTCGGCAAGGGCGATGAGGGATATCTCCGGCTGGCTGCGGCCGACGATGATGCTGAACGGCCCGTTCAGGAACGCCTCCCGGTACGCGATGCGCACCCATTCGGCCAAGCGGCGCTCGGCCGGCGGAAGGAGGGCGATCTCTGCATAGGGGGAGGGGGCCATTGCGAAGGCCGCCACCTCCACCGGCAGCCGGTGCCGGCGCACAAGAAGGTCCCACAGGTAGACGACGACCTCGGTGTCCGTGAGCACCGTGCACCTGTATCCGTTCATCTCCACCAATTTGCGGTTGACCCCGTAGGAGGTGATCTCGCCGTTGTGACACACCCCCCAGTCCAGGAGCGAGAGGGGATGCGCCCCCGCCCACCAGGCCGGGGAGTTGGTGGGGAAGCGGGAATGGGACAGCCACAGCGTGCCCGAGTACCTTCCTATGTCGTAGAGGTCGGCGATCTCGTAGGAATAACCGTTCCCCTTGAAGACCGCCATGTCCTTGCCGCTGGAGACGCAGAATGCCTTGGGAACGCTCGCGTTGATGTACTGAACCAGTTCGACCATGTAGTCCTCCTCGCTCAGGTCCAGGGCTCCCCTCCATTCCCTCCTCTCAGGCACATTGGCGAAAAACCGCCACACGATGGGGTAGGGAGGCGTGACGGTGGAGTTCCGTCTAATGAAGACCTTCTCATCATGGACGATGTCCAATCGGCCGGCCATGAGTTCCTCCGCGCTCCTCTTCCCCTCCTCGTCATCGAAGAAGAGCTGCAGGCAGTACTGATCCTTCCTTTCGGGGAATAGACCGTAGCAGGCGTACCCGGCGCCCAGCCCGTTCTCCCTCTCCTCCATGATGGTGAGCATGCGGGCGATGCTGTCCCCCGGGATGGTCCTCCCATCGAGGGAGATGCATGAGGCGATCCCGCAGCCACCCAGCTGCCCCTGCCATCCCGGAGGCCTTGTGGCAACATAGCTCTCGCCGGTCATCGGCGTTCTCCCCCGTTCAGCCCTTTCCCGTCCCTCCATGTGCATCATCCCTTCCCAGCCCCATCCGTGCGACCCTGGGCCCGCCCGGAGCGGTCATCCGGGGTCGGCCACAATATTTTACTTTTTTCAATGGACAAACATCTATTATATCCAATCATTAACGCTCAATTTTCTATCTGTTTTTCATCTATTAGATGAATGACCATTTACAAAAGGGGCAAAAAGGTTGTGGTATAAATCCCTTCCGTTGTTAACGGTTTATTATCGTAAAATATTTCACGAATATCGTAGAAAATTATCAAAATCAGAACGATTATCGGGCCATATATATGCCCAATGCAGAAAAACAGCTCCATTGCTCAATCGAATGGTCAATTCCTAATACCGTCCCGATGATTCCTATTAAATTCAATATACAGATCTGGAAAATGATATCTATCAGGTAATGACTATTGAAATATGACCGAAGGTGCAGTCGACATGACCTCCTCCCGCACGGCCTTGGTGCCGCAATTGCCCGACCTGGACAAGATCCGCCAGATGAGAAAGCGCCTCAACCTTTCCCAGAGGGAGCTGGCCAGCTTGGCGGGGGTGAGCCAATCGCTCATAGCCAAGATAGAGAGGGGGACCATCGACCCCTCCTACAGCAACGTTCGGAAGATCCTCAACGCCTTCGAGGAGGTCATCCGACGCCGCAAGGTCGAGGGCGTGCGGTCCGGGACCCAGCTCACCGTCGGAGACCTGGCCACCCGTGGGGTGGTCTTCGTCACCCCCGACCAATCGGTGGGCGAGGCCGTGGAGAGGATGATGAGGGGTCGGTTCACCCAGTTGCCTGTGATCGTCGGGGAGCGCATCGTCGGCGGGCTCACGGACGACGCCATCCGGGACTACACCATCGAGCAGACCAAGGCCCGCAAGAAGACCTATGAGGAGGTCATGCGCACCCGGATCGAGGAGATAATGGACGCCCCCTTCCCGATATTGAGCGAGGACACCCCGATCGACCTGGCGTCCTTCCATCTGCAAAGGGAGGAGGCCATACTGGTCTCCAGGAAGGGGGCCATAGTCGGCATCCTCACCAGCGCGGACTTCCTGAACCTGGGGCTGAACCAGTGAGGCGCTAGGGGGCATTCCGTCAGGACGGTGGACCATGAAGAAGAGGGAGCTGGAGATCATCCTGCAGGCCCTGCCCTCCTTCCCCTCCCCCAGGCCCGAGCTGGAGCAGTACGCTACCCCCGCCGTCATCGCCGCGGACATGCTGTTCGAGGCCCTGGCCAGGGGGGATGTGCAGGGAAGGAGGGTCCTGGACCTGGGCTGCGGCGCGGGGCCCCTGGGGATCGGGGCCGCGCTCCTTGGGGCGGAGCACGTCACCGGTCTGGACAGCGACCCCTCGGCCCTCGCGCAGGCGCAGGCCAACGCCGCGCGGGCGGGGGTGGAGGTCGAGTACGTCCAATCGGACGTTCTGGACGCCCGGGGGGCATGGGACACGGTGATAATGAACCCGCCCTTCGGGGCCCAGCGAAGGGGCGCCGACAGGCCCTTCCTGAGCACGGCCATGAGATGCGCCCCCGTCATCTATTCCCTCCATCTGAGCCAGACGGAGGCGTTCGTCGAGCGGTTCGCCAGGAGGTCTGGGTACACCGCCGAGCCGTTAAAAAGGTATAAATTCGGGATCCCGTATATGTTCGAGTTCCATAGCAAGGCGAAGAAGGAAGTCGACGTCACGCTATTTCGCATTCTCAAGGCAGGTGTGTTGGAATGAGCGACAGGAGAAAGGTATTACCAGGTGACGAGGTGGCCGTGGCGGAGGAGTACCTCCCGGCCGAAGGCACCTATGAGGAGGGCGGCATAGTTTACTCCGCCCTCGCCGGCGAGCTCAAGGTAAACGATTCGGACAAGACCGTGAGCGTGGAGGCGGACAACCCGATGGTCTCCCTATCCATCGGCGACTCCGTGTTCTGCGAGATCACGGACGTCCGCCCCTCCATGGCCATCTGCGAGGTCGTGGCGGTCGAGGGGCGGCCCCGCAACATCACGGGCGACACCAACGGGACCATCCACGTGTCCAAGATCTCCCAGGATTACGTGCAGGACGTCGGAAGGGAGTACAGGCCAAGCGATATCATCCGGGCCAAGGTCATCCAGGTGAAGCCCTCCATCCAGCTCAACACCGCACATCCCCATTTCGGGGTGGTCAAGGCCCTTTGCCGGACGTGCCGTTCCCATCTCCGCAGGGTGGAGAAGGGGCTCTATTGCGACCATTGCGAGGCGTTCGAATCGCGCAAGATCGCCGATGACTACGGCTTCGTGGAGACGATCCTGCTCACCGGCAAGGAATAAAGGAGGGGATCGCCCTGTCCGAGACCGACCTGGCGCGGGAGATCAAGGACCTCCGCGAGGAGGTCAGGCAGATGAAGGAGCTCATCGACCTGCTGATCTCCCTCGTCATCGAGAACGACGATCCGGAGGAGGATGATCTGGATAGCATCCTTCCCGGTGGTGCGGACATCCCGCGCCTCAATAATTGAGAGCATGAGGCTCGTGGCTCTTCTCTCGGGGGGCATCGATTCCCCCGTGGCGGCCTTCCTCATGGCGCAGAGGGGGGCGGAGGTCGCCCTCCTCCACATGGACAATCGACCCTTCTGCGGGGACCTTCAGTTGAGGAAGGCGGGGCTCCTCGCCGGGGCGCTCCGCGAGGCGACCGGCCAGAAGATGCCCCTTCTCATCGCGCCCCACGGGGAGAACCAGGCCCTGATCAAAGAGGGCTGCAGGAGCGCCTACCAGTGCGTGCTATGCAAACGGCTCATGCTTCTCACCGCGCAGGGAGTGGCGAAGGGGATAGGAGCCGAGGGCATGGTCATGGGCGATTCCCTGGGGCAGGTGGCCTCGCAGACCCTGGGCAACATAAGGGCGGAACAGCATGGCCTGGAGCTGCCCGTGCTGAGGCCGCTCATCGGACTGGACAAGCTGGAGATCGAGCATTTGGCCAAGACGATCGGGACCTATGACATATCAATAATGAGCGACGGGGGCAAGGACTGCACCGCGGTCCCGTTGCGGGTCGTCACCAACGCTTCCTACAGGGACATGATGGCGGAGGAAGGGAGGCTGGACCTGATGGGCATAGCAGCCCGCTCCGCGGAAAGGGCATTGAAGGATTATAGGCCGGGATAAGCCTGGCAGGACAGCCCGACCTCGGGGTCGTAGATCATGTCCGAGGTTATTGCGCGCAGGTACCTGGCCTGCACCCTGGAAACGTACAGCTTATTCTCCCCGACCTCGATCACGATGTCGCTGGTCTTGGGGGACTTGAGGGCGACGGGCAACATGACAGGTCCGGAGCACGAGGTGCATATGCGATAGTCCTGTCCGTTCTGAAGGATGAAATCGATCACGCCCTGCTCCACAACTATTGATGGCATCACGTCCCGTTTAGCAGGAGCTGCTATTTAACCTCCACGGGAGGAACCCTCGCCCTGCGCAAAGTTTTCTAGCGCCTTAGGCAATCCCTTTGGCATGAGGGTGGTATTGGACACGTCAGGCCTCTTCGGGCTGGAGCAGCTCCCTCCGGATTGGGAGGCGTTCGTCACGGAGGGCGTGCTGGCGGAGCTCAGGAGATACGGCGACCGGAGGGCGGAGACCCTCATCCCGCTGCTCAAGGTCTCCCAGGCCACCTCCGGCTCGCTCGCGGTCGTGAGGGAGGCCGCAGGGGCGACCGGGGACTCCTCGCGCCTCTCCCGGACTGACATGGAGGTTCTGGCGCTGGCCTACGAACTCAAGGCCCCCCTTGTCACCGACGATTACTCGATCCAGAACCTGGCGGCCGTCCTCAAGGTGGAGTATATTCCGCGGAACATGAAGGGCATCGCCAAGGTGGTGAGGTGGAACTACCTGTGCACCGGTTGCGGAAGGGTGTTCCGGGAGTCTCATCCGGACTGCCCGGTGTGCGGCTCCCCTCTCCGGACCACCAGGAAAAGGTGATCAGCCCTTGTTCCCCAGTTCCTCGCTGCGCTTGGCCCCGGCCTCCACGGCGTCGATGAAAGCGCCTCGCACCCCCGCCTCCTCCAGCACGCGCAGCCCCTCGATGGTCGTGCCCCCGGGGGAGGCCACCATGTCCTTCAGCTCCCCGGGGTGCTTCCTCATCTCAAGATAGGTCTTCCCCGCGCCGATGACGGTCTGGGCCGCGAGCTGCAGCGCAACGTCCCTGGGCAGGCCGACCAGGACGCCACCATCGGCCATGGCCTCGATGACCAGATAAATGTACGCAGGCCCGCTTCCGCTGAGCCCCGTGACTGCGTCCAGGAGCTTCTCGTCCAACGCGAACGCCACCCCCACGGAGTTCAGGATCCTCTGCACGATCTCCCCGTCCTCCTTCTTGGCCGAGCGGCCAAGGGCGAACCCCGATGCAGAGGCCCCTACAAAGCAGGGCTGGTTGGGCATTACCCGGACCACCCTCACGCCCCAATTCAGATGGGATTCAATGAAGGATATCTTGACCCCAGCGGCGATGGATATCACAAGGTGGTCGCCGCTGAGATAGGGTTTGAGCTCATCCAGCACCGGGCCGACCTGTTGCGGCTTCACCGCAAGGATGATCACATCGGAGGAGCGCACGACCTCTATGGCGTCGGAGACGGTCCGTACGCCCAGGGTCCTGGTGATGTAGTCCCTGCGCTGGGGCACGATCTCGCTGGCGATCATGTCCTCCTTCGTTGCCACTCCAGCCGATATTATCCCCTTCATCATGGCCTCGGCCATGTTCCCCGCGCCTACGAACCCGATCCTCATATTTTCACCCATGTTCGGATGACCGTCCATCGAATCCTTCGTATTAATCCGATTTGGTAGGCCTCCCCGAATGCAACGCCCCCTTGCGCCGGGTGATGGTTGGAGCGGGAATTCCTCCTAGCTCGGCCCCGCTCGTCCCCGGGGGTGGGGCAAGGACATCGATGGCGCGTATGTCTAGTACCGGACATAGGCAAGATTTTTATAATTTATATTATTGTTAATATATAACCAACTGGTCATGCTAAAAAAATCTTCATTATCGCCCCCCAACATTCTCAAAAGTATAAATAAAGGGACCATTATCCCCCTTCAATGCTCGTAGACGACTATTTCCCGGTTGCAATATTTGCTCTGGTAGCTTTGCTCGTCCCCGTCATCGCCGTTGTCACGGGGAAGCTATTCCGGCCGACCACGCGGGGGGCGATGAGAGATACCACCTACGAGTGCGGGGAGAAGCCCATAGGAGAGGCCCAGATCCAGTTCCATGTTCAATTCTACATATATGCAATAATCTTCGTAGCCTTCGACATCCTTACCGTTTTTCTCCTCGTCTGGGCCATGGCCTTTGAGCAGCTCTCCGACATCGCGAACATTGCCGCGATATCGTTCCTGATCATCATGCTCGCCGGGGTCTACTATTCATTGAAGAAGGAGAGGATATTGTGGATCTAGACCTGTCGTTCAACGCCATGACCATGACGGTCAAGCAGTTCGGCGATATGACGAAGACGTTCCTGCGCGAAGCGACGGTGGCCACGGGGGGCAAGAAGGTCGTCGATAAGCTTACCACCCCCATATGGTCATGGGGGCAGAGGAACTCGGTCTATCCTCTGCACTTCGGGATCGCCTGCTGCGCCCTGGAGATGGCCGCGGCCGGTGGCCCCCGGTTCGACCTTGAGCGGCTCGGGATCGTGTTCCGGTCCTCGCCAAGGCAGTCCGACATACTCCTTTTGAACGGATGGATATCTGCAAAGCTCCGTCCCATCCTGAGAACCCTTTACGAGCAGATGCCCGCGCCCAAGTGGGTCATCGCAATGGGCGAATGCACCATCTCCGGCGGGCCCTGGTATGACGCATACAACGTCATCCAGGGCGCGGACACGTTCATCCCCGTCGACGTGTACGTCCCCGGATGCCCCTCCCGCCCCGAGGCCCTGATCCAGGCCTTTACCATGATCAACCGAAAGTTGACCGCCGAGAACCGTGGCAGCTTCCTAGGCGATTAAGGTGGTATAATGAGCCAAGTCATCGTTTACGACAAGCCCGACCGGTCCGAGGAAGAGGTCGCCAGCGCCATACGGGCCAAGTTCCCCTCCGTGGAACTCCTCAAGGTCGCCCCGCGCAGGCTGCACTTCCGAGCGCCCCGCGAATCGCTCTTCGAGCTCTGCAAGTTCATGCGGGACGAACTGGCATTCGAGCACGCCTCCTGTGTGACCCCGGTCGACTACCTGGACCATTTCACGGTCGTCTATCACATCTCCTCATGGACCGATCACATCCTCGCCGAGGTCCAGGTGGATTTGCCTCGGGACGATCCGACCGTGGACTCCATCGCCCCCCTCTGGGGGGGTGCCAATTGGCATGAGCGGGAGGCCTATGACCTTATGGGGATCGTATTCAAGGGGCATCCCGACCTCCGCCGCATCATGCTTCCGGAGGAGTTCAGGTTCCATCCTTTGAGGAAGGACTTCATCGTTGGCAGGAGGGTCTGAGATGACGGACGAGATGTGGATCAACATGGGGCCGCAGCACCCATTCAACCACGGCCTGTGGAACCTCAGGGTGAAGCTCAAAGGGGAGACGATCACGGCCGCCGAGCCGATCATCGGGTACCTGCACAGGGGCTGGGAAAAGATGGTGGAGAACCGCGCCTATCCCCAGATCGTCCCGCTCGCGGACCGCCTCTGCTACGGCTCGTCCCTTTCCTGGAACCACCTTTACTGCCTGACGGCCGAGAGGCTGTTCGGGGTCGAGGCCCCTGACCGGGCCAAATACATCCGCGTGGCCGCATTGGAGATGCAGCGCATCACCTCCCACCTCACCTGGCTCATGGCCGTCGGGACCGACCTGGGAAGCTACACCATCATGACATGGTCGATCAGGGAGAGGGAGCTGTTCCTGGACCTCCTGTGCAAACTGAGCGGCGCGCGCATGACCTATAACTATTGTCGCATCGGGGGGGTCAGGAACGACCTTCCGGAGAACTATGAGCGCGATGTGAACCGTACCCTGGATGAGTTCGACAGGCGCCTCCGTGACCTCGAGGCCCTGATGGATGAGAACGAGCCGTTCCTGATGAGGACACTGGGCATCGGGAAGATGGACGGCAGGACCGCGATGAACCTCGGGCTGACAGGGCCGATCCTGAGGGCAAGCGGCGTCGACATGGACCTGCGGAAGCTGGACCCGTACGAGGCCTATGCGGATATGAAGTTCGAGGTATGCACCCACACCGATGGGGATGTATACGCCCGGTACCGGGTGCGCATGGACGAGATGCGGGAGAGCATGAAGATCATAAGGCAGGCGTTGGCGGAGGCCCCGGCCGGCCCGGTCCGTGTCAAGGTCCCGCGATGCCCGCCGAAGGGGAACGTGGTCTGTCGCGTGGAGGACCCGCGCGGGGAATCGTTGATGTACATGGTGAGCGACGGCACGGAGAGGCCGTACCGCCTCAAGGTCCGCTCCCCGAACTTCGTGAACCTGTCCGCCTCCCCGCCGATGCTGGTCGGCTTCAAGATCTCGGACGTCCCGGCCATTATGGGCGTCATGGACATGTGCATAGGAGAAACGGACCGGTGATCAAATGGCTACCCTCTATACCGTATTGACCGATTTCACCCAGTGGCTGATGGACCTGATCGCTGCGATCCTCGATTGGACCAAGCTCGGGATCCTCAGCGACCTCGGCGACTGGCTCCAATCCGCCCCCGTCGTCGATTTCGTCACGACGCTCCTGGTGGCCGTGATCTACCTGATCACCGTCATGATGTTCGCCCTATGCTTCATATGGCAAGAGCGGAAGTTCCTCGGGAGGTTCATGGACCGGCGCGGTACCCAGGTGGGGGTGCTCGGGTTCTTCCAGAACTTCGCGGACGGGATCAAGGTCGTTCTGAAGGAGCACATCGTCCCCAAGGACTCCGATCACGCCCTCTTCGAGATGGCCATCTTCACCTATCTCGCCTCGACCTTCATGCTCTTCGGGTGCATTCCCTTCTCTGACAACTTCTATGTGATCGATGTCAACCTTGCGGTGCTCTTGGGGATCGCCATCTTCGCCTTCGGCCCGTTCAGCATCCTGGTCGGTGGATGGGCCTCGAACAACAAGTACACCTTGATCGGCGGCATGAGGGCTGCCGCCCAGCTCATCGCCCTCGAGATCCCGCTCCTGCTCTGCGTCGTCTCCGTGGTGGTACTGACGGGTGACCTCTCTTTCGTGGGAATAGTGGCCTGGCAGGAGGAGAACATCTGGCTCATATTCCCGCTGTGCATCGGCGCCCTCACCTTCTTCATTGCGGCTATAGGAGAGTCCGAGCGCATCCCGTTCGACCTCCCCGAGGCCGAGGCGGAGCTGGTCGAAGGGTGGGCCACTGAATATGGGGATATACGCTGGGGCCTGCAGATGGCCTCCGACTACTTCCGCGCCTACATCCTCTGCGCGCTGTTCACCATGCTCTTCCTAGGGGGATGGGCCGGTCCCGAGTTCATCTGGGCGGAAGCCTGGTTCCTGGCGAAGACCTTCATCGTGTTCTTCTTCTTCATCTGGGTGAGGGCGGCCACCGTTAGGATCAGGACCGATCAGATCCTGAAGCTCGGATGGAGGCGGCTCCTGCCCCTCGCGGTGATCAACCTGCTAATAGCAGTCGCCCTCAAGGTCGCGGAGGTGTTCTGATGAGGATCGAGGAAAGGACCTACACAAAGGCGGACCACCTCAGGCCCACGGGCTACGTGCTCAAGTCCCTTATCGTCACGTTCAAGGGCCTTGTGCGGGCAACGAAGAACAGGCCGTGCACGGTCCTGTACCCCTGGGAGAGGCTGGTATACCCCGACAATTACCGGGGACGGCCGGGCATCGTCCTGGAGCGGTGCATAGGCTGCGCCCGCTGCGCCAGGGACTGCCCCAACCGCTGCATCGAGATGGTCGAGGTTGAGCTCCCCGCGGGGGGCAAGGCGAAGCGTCCGCAGGTCAACGTCGGCCGGTGCATGATGTGCGGCAATTGCGCCGAGACGTGCCCGGTCAATGCCATGATCGTCACCCCAGAGTTCGAACTCTGCTCGTATAGCAGGGCGGACCTCATCTTCGATCCGGTGAAGCTCCAGTACCCCCACAAGCCGGGCTACGAGGTGAACTATGAGTTCGCCCTGCTGTCCGAGATGAAGAAGGGCGGGGAGGTGAGGACGTACGCCAAGAACGATCCCAACGTCCATGACAACGTGGTCCTGGACGCCCCCAAGTGCATCTCGTGCTCGAGGTGCGCGAAGACCTGCCCGGCGGGGGCGATCGAGATGGCGGAGACTGGGGAGCTGAACCCCAAGACCAAGAAGCCGATCAAGCGCCCCAAGTTCGACACCACCAAGTGCGTGGTGTGCGAGCAATGCATCGAGGTATGCCCCAAATCGGCGCTAAGCATCAAGGAGGTGTTGTGATGGACGGAACCCTGTTCTTCTTCATAATATTCGCCGCGCTCACCGTGGGATGCGCCATGATGGTGCTCATCTCCAAGGACATAGTGCGGAGCGTGGTGTGGCTTGCGGCCACCTTCCTCGGCGTGGGAATACTCTACCTGTTCCTGAACGCGGAGTACCTGTTCCTTATCCAGATCCTCGTGTACGTTGGCGCCATCAATGTGCTCATCCTCTTCGGGATCATGCTCACCAAGCGCCGGATGGGCAAGGAGGACGCTTGCGAGGAGTACGAGCAGAATATCGTCAAGAGGAGGCGGTCCCCATGAGGAAGGGCGATTCCACACAGAAGATCATAGCCAAAGTGCTGATCGTCGGGCTGCTTCTCGAGCTCATGCTGTACTCGGTGCTCTCCCTGGAATGGGGCGACATCGGCGACACGGTGCTGAAGACCGTGGAGATCGGGACCATGCTGTTCAAGGAGTACTGGGTGGCGGTGCTCATGCTGGGTCTGATGCTCTTCTCCGTCATCATTGGCGGCGTGTTCATTGCACAGGAGGACGACGAATGATCCCGCTGGAGTTCGTGCTCATCGTATCATCGGCCCTGTTCGCCATCGGGGCGGCCGGGGTCATTCTGAAGAAGAACGCCATCCAGGTGCTGATGGCCATCGAGCTCATGCTCAACGCGGCCAACATCAACCTGGTGGCCTTCTCGACCTATTTCGGGGATGCCAAGGGGCAGGGCTTCGCCCTGATCTCCATCGGCATCGCCGCGGCCGAGGTGACCATAGGGCTCGCGATCCTGCTGAACCTCAACAAGCTGAGGAAGACCGTGGACGTGGACGACATTAACCTGCTGAGGTGGTAAAGATGGACATACTGGAATATGCCTGGTTGATCCCGGTCCTGCCGTTGCTCGCCTTCGTCATCGTAGGCTTCCTGGGCAGCAAGATGAAGGACAAGGGCGGCATCGTCTCCATCCTCGGGGTCGGGGCTGGAATGGTCATCGCGCTGTGGTCCGCGTACGAACTGCTCACCACCGGCCGGATCTATAGGGACTCCTTCGAATGGGTCATCCTCAGCTCCGACTACTCCCTGGAGATGGGGATCTTCCTGGACAGCGTGGCGGCCATGATGTTGATAGTGGTCTCCTTCATCTCCTTCCTGGTGGTCATCTACTCCACCGCCTACATGCACGATGAGGGGCCGAGGCGCCACCGGTACTTCACCGAGATCTGCCTGTTCGTAGGCGTCATGCTCGGCCTGGTGCTGGCCAACAACTTCTTCCAGATGTTCGTATTCTGGGAGCTCGTAGGCCTCTGCTCCTACCTGCTGATAGGGTTCTGGTTCGAGAGGCCCTCCGCGGCCCGCGCTGCCAAGAAGGCCTTCCTGGTCACCAGGGTGGGGGACGTCATGTTCATGATCGGCCTCTTCATCCTGTTCACCGAGCTGCACACGCTGAATTACGAGAGCGTGTGGGCTGCGCTCGACACCGCCGACCCGGCCATGATGGCCTTCGCAGCCTTCTTCCTGTTCGGCGGAGCGATAGGCAAGAGCGCCCAGTTCCCGTTGCACGACTGGTTGCCGGACGCGATGGAGGGTCCGACCACGGTGTCCGCCCTGATCCATGCGGCCACAATGGTCAACGCCGGTGTGTACCTGGTCGCAAGGGCCTTCCCGATCATCGCCACGAGCGCGGAGGTCAGCCTTTTCGTCGGCGCCATAGGGGGCATCACCGCCTTCCTCGCGGCCACGATGGCCCTTTGCGCGCCGAAGATCAAGGGGGTCCTCGCCTACTCCACCGTCTCCCAGCTGGGCTACATGATCCTTGGGCTGGGTGCCGGGGCGTTCCTATGGAACAAAGGCTACCACGTCGAGGCGTCGATCGCCTTCGGGGCCGGCCTGTTCCACCTGATGAACCATGCCTTCTTCAAGGGGCAGCTCTTCCTAGGCGCAGGGTCGGTCATCCACTACGTGGACACGGAGGAGCTGAGCAGGATGGGCGGGCTCGGCAAGTACATGAAGGTGACCAGCATCACCATGCTGATCTCCTGCCTGTCCATCGCCGGCATCCCGCCCCTCTCCGGCTTCTGGAGCAAGGACGAGGTGCTCTCCGTGACGTTCGACGCCGGGGACGCCGGCCTGACCTTCATGGTCCTCTGGGTGCTCGGGGTGCTGACGGCCTTCATGACCGCCTTCTACATGTTCCGCATGTGGTTCATGGTGTTCAAGGGCCAGCCCAGGGAGGGCAGCAAACAGGCCATCGAACACGGGCATCATCATGAGGCGCCGATCGCCATGCTCGCCCCATTGGTCATCCTGGCCGCGCTTGCCTTCGGGTCAGGCTTCTCCCTCTTCATAGGGGACGGGTTCTTCGGGGCGATCTACTATGAGCACGCGCACGTGCTGAGCATAGGCGAGCGCCTGGAGGAGGTGTTCACCTCCCCGCTGACCTATGTATCGATAGTGGCCGCGGTGGGAGGCATAATGCTGGCCTACTACAGCTTCTACAAGCCTAAGATTTCAGCCGAGAAGGTCGTGGCAAAGGGCTTCCCCAAGGCCATGCACCAGCTGCTGCTGGACCGCTACAAGTTCCCTGTGGCCTATGACAAGATAGGCTATGCAGGCCTGTACGGCTTCTCCCTGCTGCTCGACAAGTTCGATCGCTATATCATAGACGGCATTGTGAACGGCATCAGCGCCTTCCTGATCAGGGCGGGCGGGACGGTGCGCAAGCTCCAGAACGGCTTCGTACAGAGCTATGCGACCCTCCTCCTGTTCGGGGTCTCGGTGGTCCTGATCCTTCTCTATGTCGTAGGAGCGCTGAGGTGATCCCATGGAACTACCGATACTATCCCTACTGTTGCTCTTCCCGCTGATCGGTGCTGTGATCACCTTCATGATGGGAAAGAACCCCAAGCTGGCCAAGATCTCTGCGCTGGTGTTCTCCGCGATACCGCTGGTGCTGTCCCTGCTCATGCTCACCGAGTATGTGCAGACCGCGGGCGGCTATCAGTTCAAGGAATCTTTCACCTGGATCGAGTCCCTCGGGATCTCGTACATCCTCGGCGTGGACGGGATCAGCGTCCCGATGGTCTTCCTCACCACTCTGTTGGTGTTCCTGGCGATCATCTTCTCCTGGGACATCGATCACCGCACCAACCAGTACATGGGGCTGATGCTGGTGCTGGAGCTGGGGGTGCTGGGCGTCTTCATAGCCCTGGACTACTTCCTGTTCTACATCTTCTGGGAGGTCGTGCTGATCCCGATGTACTTCCTGATCAACGTGTGGGGCGGCCCCCGCAGGGGGTACGCGGCGATCAAGTTCTTCATATACACCCACGTCGCCAGCCTCGTCATGCTGTTGGGGATATTCGCCCTCTACTTCGAGGCGGCCTCCGTGAACGGGTTCAATTCCTTCAGCATGGAGACGATCAACGCCGTGTCCCCCTTCTTCGGGAATACGTTCCAGGTGATCGTGTTCGGCGCCCTCTTCTTCGGTTTCGCCGTGAAGATGCCGTCGTTCCCGTTCCATACGTGGCTTCCGGACGCGCATGTCGAGGCGCCGACCGGGGGGTCGGTCCTGCTGGCCGGCCTGCTGCTTAAGATGGGCTCCTACGGGGTCATCCGCATCGCCTTCCCGGCCCTGCCCGATGGCGCCCACGAATGGCAATGGGTCATGGTCGCCCTCGCCATCCTGTCCATAGTCTATGGGGCCATAATGTGCCTGGCGCAGAAGGACCTCAAGAAGATGGTGGCCTACTCCTCCATCAGCCATATGGGCATAGTGATGCTCGGGTTCGCCACGTTCACGGAGCTGGGCATCGCCGCAGGCGTGCTCCAGATGTTCGCCCACGGCCTCATCACCGCCGTCCTCTTCATGATGTGTGGGGTGGTGCAGCATAAGACGGGCACCAGGAACATCCCCCGGCTGGGTGGGCTCGCGGCCAAGATGCCGTTCGCTGCCACGTTCATGATGATCGGGTTCCTGGCATCCCTGGGCCTTCCCGGGATGGTCGGGTTCGTGGCCGAATTCTCGGTCTTCACCGCGACCTTCGATGCCTTCGGTTGGCTGCTGCTGATCCCCATCACAAGCGTGGCCATCACCGCCGGCTACTACATCTGGGCGATGCAGCGGACCCTGTTCGGCCCGCTGACCAAGGAGGTGGACGTCGAGCACCTGCATGACGTGTACTGGTTCGAGGCGCTGCCGCTGGCCGTGCTCTCCGGGTTCATCGTGCTCTTCGGCATGTTCCCGGCCCTGGTCCTTGACTACATCCGGCCTGCGCTCGGCGCTGTGATCGGTCTACTGGGAGGGATCTAAGTGGACTACTCAGCGATCTATCCCGAGCTGATATTGGCGCTGTTCGCCATCGCCGTTCCCGCGGTCAACATCCTCGTGAAGGACAGCAGGTTCCTTGCGGGGTTCTCCCTCGCGGGGGTGGGTCTGTCCATGCTGGCAGTGGTCATGCACTTCGTCGAAGGCACGGGCAGGGTGGTGTTCGACACCGGGCTGCTCGTCCTGGACGACTTCAGCGGCCTGTTCATGCTGGTGTTCCTGACGGTGGCATTCCTCGTCATCCTGGCTTCCATCAGGTACATAGAGGACGAGCGGCATAAGGCGGAGTACTACTCCCTGATCCTATTGGCGACCGTGGGCATGATGCTGGTGGCCGCATCCACCGACCTCTTCGTGCTTTACATCGGCATAGAGATCACGAGCCTGTCCTCGTATGCCCTTGTGGCCTTCCGCAAGAAGGACATAAAGGGGGCGGAGGCGGCCACGAAGTACTTCATCTTCGGAGGCATCTCATCGGCCTTCACCCTGTTCGGCATATCCCTGGTGTACGGCCTGACCGGGACGACTTCCTTCCAGGAGGTCGGCGTCCTCGTCGGCACCCTGGACGGCTACAGGGAGATGCTCTGGCTGGCGTTGGTCATGGTCATGGTGGGCTTCGGCTTCAAGGTGGCCATGGTCCCGTTCCACTCCTGGGCCCCGGATGTGTACGAGGGCGCACCCACGACCATCACCGCCATGCTCGCGGCGGGCTCCAAGAAGATGGGCTTCGTGGCCATGTTCAAGTTCTTCCTGATCGGCATGCTCGCCATCAAGGCGGACTGGGACGTGGTGGTCGCCATCCTGTCCATAGTCACCATGACCTTGGGCAACCTGGCTGCACTGAACCAGACGAGCATCAAGCGGATGCTCGCCTACTCGAGCATCGCCCAGGCGGGCTATATCTTGATGGCGCTGCCGGTGGGAACGGAGTACGCGGTCACCGGAGGGATATTCCATATCCTGACCCACGCCTTCATGAAGGGGGGCGCGTTCATCGCGGTAGCAACCCTGGCCACCGTGGCCATAGGGGACAGGATATCGGACTACAAGGGATTGGCAAAGAGATCGAACTTCATGGCCTTCTCGATCACCATCCTGCTGTTCTCCCTGGCCGGGATCCCGCCATTGGCAGGGTTCGCCAGCAAGGTCGTGCTGTTCTCCTCCCCAATAATGGGGACGGTGGCCGGCTCGGAATGGATGGTGTGGCTGGCGGTCGCTGGTATCATCAACAGCGCCATATCCCTGTACTACTACGCCCGCGTGGTCAAGTACATGTACGTGGACGAATTGGACGAGGGAGCCCCGTCCGAGAGGCTGAAGCTGCCCAAGGGCATGGCCGCCGCGGTGGCCATCTGCGTGCTGGCGGTCATCGGCATAGGGGTGTTCCCGGAATACTTCATCCAGCTCTGCCAGAATGCCGCACAGGCTCTGTTCGCCTGAGAACCCCTTCCCCTTTCCTTTTTTTTCCTTGGCGGGAACGCTGGACTTTTAGAGCTAACCAAAGCCAGTAACGGTTAAGTATAAATTTACCATATCGAGCGAACGATGTCCGAGTGCTGGGACTCCTCTATAAAGGACGAGTTGCAGATGGTGGAGGAGGAGATCCGCCGCAGCATCCGTTCGGAGCAGCCCATACTCACCGAGATCTGCGAGTACGTGATCTCATCCGGCGGCAAGCGTATGCGCCCCGGGGTCACCCTCCTCTCCTATTTGGCGAATGGGGGCAGGGAGACGGACGACGTGGTCAAGATCGCCGCAGCCTTCGAGATGATCCATTCCGCGACATTGATCCATGACGACATAAACGACCGGTCGGAGATGAGACGGGGACGGCCCTCCGCGTACAAGAAGTTCGGACTGCAACAAGCGTTGGTGGGCGGGGACTTCCTTTTCGTGAAGGCCTTCGCCATCGGCGGCTTCTTCGACGAGGAGATAGTGGGCTTGGTGGCGGACGCCTGCACCGCCATAGCCGAGAGCGAGATCGTCCAGTTCGAAAAGGAGGGGCAGATCGCCCCCTTGGACGTATATCTCAGGATCATCGAGGGCAAGACCGCAAGGCCGATCATGGCCGGGGCCCGCATAGGGGCGTACCTGGCCAAGGCGGGGCCGGACCGCATCCACGCCATGGGCGAGTATGGGCTGAACATCGGGATGGCCTTCCAGATCGTGGACGACATATTGGACATCATCGGAAAGCAGGGTTCGCTCGGCAAGCCCCTCATGGTCGATTTCCATGAGGGGAAGGCCACCCTGCCCCTCATCCAGGCGATGGAGGACCCCAAGGTCGGCCCGCGTCTTTCCAAGCTCTTCAGGAAGAAGCGGAAGACGAACGCGGACATCGAGGAGGCCTCCGCGCTCATCGCGATGACGGATACGGTGGAACGGGCCAGGCAGAGGGCCAAGGGGTACGCGGAAAGGGCATTGGCGGCCCTGGAGGGGGTCCAGGACAGCGGGCACAAGCAGGGCCTCATCAGGTTGGCGACCATGGTCGTCGAGCGCGACTATTGAGCGCGGCAAGGGGAGGGGCATGGCAAAGGAACTGAGGTACGACGTGGTCGTGGTGGGCGCGGGACCCGCCGGGTCCACCACCGCCCGGTTCGCGGCGGAGGCCGGGGCAAGCGTGCTGATGCTCGAGAGGCGCGCGAAGGTGGGAGTCCCGGTCCGGTGCGGCGAACTCATGCCCAGCATGCAGGAGATGAGGGCCATGTTCCCAAAGGCGGGGGACATGGAGGACATATTCGAGGTCCCCCCCGCCCTGGTCTCCCTGAGGTTCAACACCATCCGCATCTTCTCCCCCAAGGGCACAAGGTACGAGGTGCCCTTCAGCGGGTACACCACCTACCGTGACCGTCTGGACCAGTTCTTCGTCTCCCAGGCAACAGCCGCGGGGGCGGAACTGCTGACGGGGCAGCGCGTCACAAGGGTGGAGGCGGGAGCGGTCCACACAGCGGACCTGGACGTCAGGGCCAAGGTGATCGTCGGCGCGGACGGCCCCCTCTCCATCGTCGCCAAGGCCTTCGGGCTGCCCCATTCCGCGGACCTCTGCCCTGCGGTCACCGCGCAGGTGGCAGGGGAGTTCGAGCCGGTGCCGGAGATGTACTTCGGAACGGTGGCCCCCGGCGGTTACGCATGGGTGATCCCCAAGGCGGGCGGGGCGAACGTGGGGCTGGGAGTGTCAAGGAAGTTCGCCAGGATGCCGGTCAGTAAGTACTTCGACGCTTTCCTGAGCTCGAAGGGGCTGCAGGCCGGAAGGCCGATGGGCAAGGTGGTCCCGATGGCGATGCCGGTGAAGCGCACCGTGGCCGGTCAGGCTATGCTCGTGGGGGATGCCGCTGGCCAGGTCATGGCGGTCAACGGGGGAGGGATCCCGATGGCCCGCATCGTGGGCAAGGTCGCCGGCAAGACAGCTGCGGCCCACGTTCTGAATGGAACTCCTCTCTCGGAGTATGAGCGGGAATGGCGCCGGCAGGTCTACAAGCCCCTCAGGACCGCGGCGCACACCAAGGTACTGGCGGAACTGTGCTTCGGAAGCGCCTGGCGCACCGATGCGGCCATGCGGGTCCTCGGCCCCCGCAGGATGAACAACCTCATCCGCTGCCGGCCGATCTTCCCCTAATCGCCCCTCAGGACGGCCCAGGCGGCCCGGGGCACGCTCCGCAGGAGCCCCTTCGCGGACCATTCCATCTCCCGCTTGTGGGTGATGGTGCTTTCCATAAGCTCCTCCGACCTCCGCTGCAGCTCTTGGAACGCCTTCCTGCGCTCTTCGGGATCGGGGAGGGCCATGGTCGCGTCCACCCTCCGCATCATGTCCACGGCCTCCGCGGAGCGCCTCAAACGGAACTCCAACTCCTCCTTGTCTATGAGGCCGCACTCGAAGCGCGCCCTGTTGATGACGTCGGCCGCCTCGTAGCTCACCTCGGCGATGTCATCCCTGGTCATCCATTTGGTCTCGTAGGACAGCACATGCTTCCACGAGGGCGCCAGCAGGCGGGCGCGGTGCTCCTCCAGCGTGCGGGCGAAGGAGACGTATCCGTATCTCTCCGGGTCCTCAAAGGCCATCGAGCCCGGGTCAAGGAACGGGGCGAGCGGGGAGATGAACACGCACAGCCGGGGGTCCTTGTCCGCCAGAAGATAGAGGTGCCTGGCGTACCCGGCGCTCCGCACCGCCGACTCCCTGGTCTGCTTGGGCAGGCCTATCATGAAGAAGACGTCGACCCGCTCCGCGCCGTACCTCAGCGCGTTCCTGATCGATGCCTCCAGCTCCTCGTTCGAATACCTCCGGCCGAGGGCCTCGCGCACCTCCGGGTCGTGGGAGTCCGGGGAGATCTCCACCGCGAACCCCTCGGTGTTGGCGCTCGCCAGCCGGTAGAACTCCTCGTCCGGGGGGGTGAAGAACTCGAAGATGAGGGAATTGGTCACGCCCAGCCGCTTCACCTCTTTGAAGAATCTTTCCATATAGTCCACGCCTCCCCGGCGCGGGTCCCCGACGATGAACGTGGGGCCCTTGATGTATCGTTGGATGTTGAACACATCCTGGGCCAGCTTCTCCGGGGACCGGAAGGCCGGGCGCTGCCTGTTCAGGAACCCGCGCATTGCCTGGCATGAGCCTCCGCAGACCGTGCAGTTCAGATGGCAGCCTTTGATGGAGAGGGCCATCGTTATGGGATACCTGTCCCAGTCCTTGAACGGCTTGTGCCCCTCCAGATCCATGTGGCGGATCACGGAGCGCACGATCCATCCGTAGTCGATGTCCTGGTCGTCCAGGGTGTCGGGCACGTGGGTGATGGGATTGTGATGGTGCGTGCCGCCTTCCTTCCAGCTCAGGTTAGGGACCCGCTCCAACGGCGTGCCGTCCCGCAGGGCCTGCATGAGCTGCAGGAGCGGCTCCTCGGTGGAGTCGCCCTTCAGGACCATGTCCACCTGGGGATATCCCAGCAGTTCCTCGTGGTAGTAGGTCGCCGAGAACCCGCCCATGAGGACCTTGGCCTCCGGGTGATAGCGCTTGACTAGCTTGGCCACCTCCAGCGCCCCGTGGGCATGGGGGAGCCAGTGCAGATCGATGCCGAAGACGTCCGCCCTCAGCCTGGAGATCAGCCGCTCGACGTCCAGCCGGCGGTCGTTGAGCATCATGCTCGCCAGGTTCACGACCCTGACCCTGTGGCCGCCCTTCGCTAGATGGGCAGCCATGGTGGTGAAGCCGAAGGGGTACATCTCGAAGACCGGAGTGGACGGGACCATGTCGCTCACTGGCCCATAGAATAGGAACTCCTTCCGGAAGTCGTAGACACTGGGGGCGTGCAGGAATATGATATCCTCTTTGCGCATACCTGTCCTCTGGCACGCTGACGCGCACGGAGCTATTTAAACTGCGCCTCAGTCATTTCCCGAAGCGCCGCTGTCTGGCCTGATAGGTGCGAATAGCCCGGAGGAAGTCCACCTTGCGGAACCCGGGCCAGTACACATCGGTGAAGTAGAGCTCGGAGTACGCGAGCTGCCAGAGGAGGAAGTTGGAGACCCGTTCCTCCCCAGAGGTGCGCAGCACGAGGTCGGGGTCCTTGAAGTCCGCGGTGTAGAGGAAACTGGACACCACCTTCTCGTCGATATCGTCCACGGCCAGCTCCCCCTCCTTGACCTTGGCGGCGATGCGCTTGATGGCCATTATCATCTCCTGCCGGCTGCCATAGGCGATGGCTATATTGTAGAAGTACTGGTCATAGTCCCTGGTCCTGCCCTCGGCGACCTCGATGGCCCTGATCACCCTCTCCGGTAGCAGCTCCCGCTGCCCGAGCACGGTGACCCTGATGCGGTTCTCATGGATGCGCTCATCCTCGGCCAGCCTCAGGAAGCTCTCCTCGAACAGGTCCATCAGGCATTGGACCTCGCCCTCGTCCCGCTGGAGGTTCTCGGTTGAGAAGGCAAAGACGGTGAGGACCCTGATCCCCATCTCCTGGCACCACTCCATCACCTCCTCGAGCTTATCCTTGCCCTTGACATGCCCCTCATGCACTGCCAGTCCGATCTCCTGGGCGAAGCGGCGGTTGCCGTCCATGATGATCGCCACGTGCTCCGGGATGGTGCCTTCCATCACCTCCTTGAACAGCCGCTTCTCGTAGGTCTGATAGGCGGTGTTCGCGATAATGCGGGTGATCTCATTGGACATCGAGGTTACCAATCCGCTCGGTGATAATCTAACTTTCGAAGTCCTCGGGCAGGTGTTGAGCACAAGAATTATTTCGCTCATTCTTTCTCAGCATTCCACGCACCTCCAGAACAATCCAATGATGCACTCTGGCCGCAGCTTGCGCTGCATGGCCATCGCCGGCGTCTCGGCGATCTCCCAGCACAGGCCGCCGTGCATGCGGCCGTTGTACCAATCGATGAACTCCGCCAGGCTGGCGAACCGCCAGCGGTGGCGGTCGTACTCCAGCCACAGTCGCTCCAGCTTCCCGTTGGTCTGCGGGTTGTTCACCCGGCTGACCACGTGCCGTACGCCGTTCGCTTCCAGGAACAGCTGGAAGCCGTTCTTGGAAACGGCGTTGTTCCTGGTCCTCTTCTCATCCTTCGGATGATTGGAGAAGAACTCCGACCCCCGGTCGGTGTTCACCTCGCAAATGAACGAGTTGAACGATCTGGCCACCTCCATTGCCTGCTTCAGGGTGTCGATGGAATGCTCCATCGACCGCTCGGGATACTCGCCACCGGCGAGGATCATCCGACTCGCGTCGTCCTGCCACAGGATGACGTGGGGGTGCTCTTCCGAGGTCCTGTGCCAGTCTCCGTGTATGAGCGAGAAGGAGTGCTCCCGCTCGTAACGGCATCGGCTGCGCTTCTTCTGCTTGTTCGGGCTGTCCAGCACGCGTCCGGTCTGCACAAGGTGCGCCCGCACCTTGTGATGAGGTATCTGGACTCCTTCAGAGCGCATGAGGTTGAATAGATGCCTGGACCCGAAGCGGTACCGCTCCCAGTACGTATCGATGAGCTTCCGCTCATCGTTCGTGAGGGGAGGCGCCTTCGGGCGCCTCCCCTTGGAGAGCTTGGGAGGTTCTCCTCCTTGACGATACTGGCATATCAATTGCTGCACCCTTCTGACGCTGACGCCATAGAGGACCGCCGCCTGCCGGCAGCTCATCGTTCCCGCGGAGATCTGCCTGCAGATGAAGCGTATCTTCGTATCGTTCAGCTTCGTCACGATGATGGAACTATCGTGGCGAAATAATTTCTGTGCTCTACAAAGTCCTCGGGCAGGCCCGCCGCCCTCACGCCCAGGTCGAAGCACCCTATGGCCGCCACCGCCCCGATGGTGCCCCGGCGGCCAGTGATCTCCACCACCTCCACCCCGTTCCGGGAGGCCACGTCCCTCGCCTGCCCGATGTTATAGATGACGCTCTTCGCCCTCCATCCATACTCCTCAAGTTCCTTCGGGATCCGCAGGCCGACGAAATAGGCCATGGTGGTCTCCTGGGAGAAGGTGTTCTTCCGCAGGGCCTCCTTGAAATAGGCGAGCAGGGCTGGAAGGTCCTTCTCCCTGACCGCGAAACTGACCCCCACGGAGACGCAGTTGGTGGTCTTCTCCGGTACGTTTGGGTTTAGCTGCACGATCTTATGCTCGAGGAGCGTCCCGACGGGGCACTCCCGGGCGACCTTCAGCACCATGGACCACGAGGCCCCCTGCTGCTTCGTGTCCGTGTCGTCCACCGCGATGATCACGCGCATCAGCTTGGGCGTTACGATAGTGACCTCCACCTGGTGGGCGCCACCGATGTGGACCTCGTCCTGGTACTCAGCGGAGATGGTGCCCGGGCCCTGGGGGAGGCAGGCGCCGATGCCTACGCTGGCCCCCGCAAGGCCCACCCACGTGGTGCGGACCTTGTCCCCGTCGACGATGAGGGAGCGCAACCCCTGCCCCCCCAGGTCCTTCGAGGCGGGACCGAAGCGCACCTCGCCCTCCCCAATGATAGTGTCCATGATGATGGTGTTGCCCTCCACGGTGACCTTGGTCATCGCCCCTCCCGCGCGCTTGCGGTTGCAGGCGTCCCATTCCACCGGGCCCCTGGCCGAGCACTCCTCCCTGACCTGGGCCACCCCGTTCCTCTCGTCCACCAACGTGTACACGCCACGGCAGAACATCCTTCCGTATCTGTCCGTGACCTCCTCCGGCTTGAGCACTTGCACCATTCTGACATCCCTTGGACCGATTGAACGAGAAGGAAGGATATCGTCACGAGATATTATGGTTTCCAAGGTTCAGGGTGATGAAGCGCGACGGGACCCGGGCCATCTCCAGCATCAGTACCTCGCTGGCGCGCGGACGGTAGAAGAGCCACTTGCCCTTGCATCCCAGCACTTCGCCGCGATGCCTCCCGGCCACCTCGGCGAAGGAAACGCTGGCAGGGTCGAAGGGAGCGAGAGGATACTCATTCAGGGGCTGCACCGCCTCCGGCTCGACCCGCACCCCAGCTAAGGCGGAGAGGAGGCGGTCGAGCCTCTCCTGGTACGCCTCCCGGTCCAGCCTCGCGCCCTGGGCCCGCAGGAAGGAGGTCCTCCGGACCCATTGCGTGGCGTGCAAGGCCTTCGAAAGGGCGTTCTCGGCCTTTCTGGCCTCCAGCCGGTTGGGGTAGCTGCCGAGCTTGACTATGGCGTCCGCGCCCTGCTCCACCGCCCTTTCCATGAAGCGGGAGGAGAGGGTCATCCCCACCTTGATCAGGTCCCCGTAGAACGCCGCATATACGTGATGCTCCCGGGCGCAGATGCTACCCCCCTTGCACTCAGTGTGCACCCCGTCGCAGGTGGGCTCGAAGATGCAGGCCTGCACAGGGATCCAGGTGGAGGCGCAGATCGGGCACTGGTCGAACTGGCCGGAGACCACCTGGCGCAGCATGCAGGGCGCGTACCCTGCGTCGCCGAAGGAGCCCACGCAGCGCCTGGCCTCGGAGACGGTAAGGTCGAGCGCCTGGCCTGGCTGGAAGGGAGCGGAGAGCCCCTGGACCTCCCTCCGCTTGACGTCATACGTCACCAGGGACGGCCGGAACCCCTCCCACGTCCAGGAGAGGGCGTGCCGCTCGAAGGCCATCGCCCCCTTCCGCCGCATGAGTTCATCGGCGGTCTCGAACATAGGAATAACATCGAGGAACGCCGATTTATACGTGTGGCACGGTCCGCCGATCATGAGGAAGCGGTCCAAACACAGTATCAAAAGTGCGACCGCTTGAAAAAACCATTTATATCACATAGCCCGTAAAGTAAGTTAAATGTCCGTGATATCTGTCAGTGCAATTACTACGGCGGCCACCAGCAGCGCCGTATCCATCACCACTGCTATCGGGATAGGAGCGGGCGGGGCGATCATCGCCATCCTGCTCATCATGCTCCTCTCCTCCCGGGAGCTGATCTCCGCTTCCAGCAAAGGCTCAAAGAAAGTGCTGGCCACATTGGACTCGGCCATAGTCCCACTGCTCGTGGTCTTCTCCCTGACCGTTGTGTTCCAGGTCCTGGAGATAGTGGGCACGATAGGTGGTTGAGTTCGCCCAACGCCCCGTCATCCTTTTCCATCTTTTCATTGGTCCTCGAAGATCCTTTCCTGTGAAGGGTCCCTTAAAGGATAGAGGATATCGGCGTTGAGGGCGACGCCCTTCGCTCAAGGCGCCTCTAGATCGTCATGCTCCTCATCCGAACGGGTCAGGAACTCTGGCGGGATCTCATGCGCCAGGTATACGGTCCTTCCCGCTTGCGCGATGACGTTCCCAGCCCTGATGGCCGCCGCCGCGTCGATCTTCAGGATTATCGGGGACTCCACCCTCACCCTACCGGCGTTCATGGCGTCCTCGTACGTCTTCGAGAGATGCACCATCTTGCGGTCCGAGGGCCTGAGACCGGTCTCGAGGATGATGTCCGCCTCCTCCGGGGTCGCGGGGTAGTAAAGACGGTCCGGGATATTGTCGGTGGGCAGCCTTAGCTCCAGGTCCAGCGAGTGGCCGTAGGTGGCCCTCATCAGGTCGTTGCTTACCTGGTACCTGCCCTTGGGATCGGTCTCGATGATCGCGATGATGTGATGCGGCCTTAACCAGTGGTAGCGGCGGTTGCTCTCCCGGAGCGCGGCTATGAACTCCCGGATGCTGACGAAGCCCTGCTCGTCCATGTCGAGCCCGAAGCGCTCCGGGAAGTGTCGGAGGACCCCTGCCATGGTGCGGCCCAGCTGGTCCAGCTCCTGGTCGCTCATCAGGAACTTGCCCGGCTCCCCGCAGACGGGGCAGGCGTCCCCTCGAAAGTACCCGTGCTCACCACATTCCCTCAGCATAACGTCCCCTCGAACGGGCAAGGGGTAACTTAAACTTTCGGCCCCCCTTGGCGCTCCAAGGCCCTCTCCGCAGCCAGCACCGTATTGTACATGAGCATGGCGATGGTCATCGGCCCCACCCCCTTGGGCACGGGGGTGATCGCCGAGGCCTTCTCCCGCACGGCCTCGAAGTCGACGTCCCCCACGAAGCGGTAGCCTCTGGGCGCGGCCGGGTCCTCGATCCTGTTGGAGCCGACGTCCACCACGACCGCCCCCTCCCTGACCATGTCCGCGGTCACGAAGCCCGCCTTCCCGACGGCGCAGACCAGCACGTCCGCCTGCGTGGTGATCGCCCTCAGGTCCCTGGTCCGGGAGTGGCAGACGGTGACCGTGGCGTCGGCGCCCTTCCCCTTCTGCATGAGGATGGCCGCCAGGGGCTTCCCCACTATGTTGCTCCTGCCTATTATCACCACATGCTTCCCGGCGACGTCGATGCCGTACGCAGCGAGCAGGACCTGGATACCATGCGGGGTGGCGGGAAGGAAGCCGTCCCCGCTGCCGATGAGCATCTTACCGACGTTGATCGGATGGAAGGCGTCCACGTCCTTA
This sequence comes from Methanobacteriota archaeon, assembly GCA_021372335.1. Classification (GTDB taxonomy): domain Archaea; phylum Thermoplasmatota; class Thermoplasmata; order Methanomassiliicoccales; family UBA472; genus UBA472. The sequence goes on along the minus strand of JAJFUR010000036.1, from coordinate 6,530 downwards.
TCCGGATCGATGGCCGCTATGACCTTGCCCACGTCTATGTGCTTGGGCACGGGCATCTGCACCAGAATGCCGTTGATCTCCGGGTCATGGTTCAGGCCGTCGATCAGTTTAAGCAGTTCATCCTCCGGGAGGTCGACCGGCATGCGGAGCGCCCTGGAGCGCAGCCCCAGCTCCTGGCAGGCCTTGCCCTTCATGTTCACGTAGGAGGCCGAGGCGGGATCGTCGCCCACCATGATGACGGCAAGCCCGGGGACCACGCCCCGCGCCTCAAGCACTGCTATCCTTTCCCTCAGGCCCCGCTTGACCCCGTCCGCGACCTGCTTGCCCTCCAAGATCCTAGCGCCCATGTCCGGCCCGGGGCTCTTGATGCCTTAGCCGTATTAAAGAATTGCCGGCCCCCGGCAAACCATTTAAGGCGCGTCTGGATATCGGTCCCGAAGGGAGTGCATGAAGAGCAACATCGAGATAGCCCAGGAGGCCAAGGCGCTTCCGATCGAAAGGGTGGCCGCCCAAATCGGGATCGCAGAGGAGGAGCTGATCCCCTACGGCCGCTACATGGCCAAGGTGCCCCTGCCGGTGCTCAGGCGGTACGAGGGCTGTCCGGACGGAAGGCTGGTGTTGGTCACTGCGATAACCCCTACGCCGGCCGGGGAGGGGAAGACGGTGACGACCATCGGGTTGGTCGAGGCGCTGGGGAAGCAGGGCCGGAGGGTGATGGGGGCCATCCGCGAGCCTTCCCTCGGACCGACCTTCGGGCTCAAGGGCGGGGCGACGGGCGGCGGCCTCGCCCAGGTCTATCCCATGTGGGACATCGATCTTCATTTCACGGGGGACATCCACGCCGTGGGGGCGGCGCACAACCTCCTGTCAGCGATCCTCGAGAACCACATCGCCAAGGGGAACAGGCTGAACATAGACCCCACCCGCATCTTCCTGAGGAAGGCGATCGACATGAACTGCCGCGAGCTGCGCAACATAGTGGTCGGCCTCGGGGGGCGGAAGGAGGGAGGGATCCCGCACGAGAGCGGGTTCATAATCACGGTGGCCTCGGAGATCAGCGCCATCCTGGCGCTCACCACCTCCATGACCGACCTCAAGGAGCGCCTGGGCGAGATCCTGGTCGGCTACACGTACGACAACCGCCCCGTCCACGCCAAGGAGCTGGGGTGCGTGGGGGCCATGGCCACCCTTCTGAAGGACGCCATCCACCCCAACCTGGTCCAGACCCTGGAGGGACAGCCCTTCTTCATCCACGGCTTCCCGTTCGCCAACATCGCGCACGGCAACAGCTCCATCATCGCCACCAAGTACGCGCTGAAGCTGGCGGACGTGGTGGTGACCGAGGCCGGCTTCGGGGCCGACCTCGGCGCAGAGAAGTTCTTCGACATCGTATGCAGGAGCAACGGCCTCCGGCCGAACTGCGCAGTCCTGGTCTGCTCCATCAAGGCCCTTAAGATGCACGGCGGCTGCCCCCTGGAGGCGGTCGGATGCGAGGACCTCGAGACGCTCCGCGCCGGCCTTCCCAACCTGGACAAGCACATCGATAACCTCCGGCACTTCGGGGTGCCCATCGTCGTCGCCATAAACCACTTCGCCGCCGACACCGAGGCGGAGATCGCCCTGGTGCGGGAGCACTGCCGGGAGATGGGGGTGCGCTCCGCCCTCTCCGACGTCTTCGCCAGGGGCGGGGAGGGGGGGCTCGAGCTCGCTGACCAGGTCCTCGAGGCCATGGAGAAGGACCCCTGCGCCTTCCGCTTCCTGTACGACATGGAGATGTCCCTGAAGGACAAGATCAGCAGGATCGCCACCGAGATGTACGGGGCCAAGCGCGTGGAATACGAGACCGCGGCCCAGAGGCACCTCCGGACCATCGAGGAGGCGGGGCTGGGGAACATGATGGTGTGCATGGCCAAGACCCAGCTTTCCCTCACGGACAAGCCCGAGCTGAAGGGCGCGCCTACGGACTGGGAGCTCACCGTGAGGGAGATCTTCGTGTCCCAGGGCGCGGGCTTCGTGGTGCCGATATGCGGGCGCATAATGCTGATCCCCGGCCTCCCGTCCCGCCCCTCCGCCCTCGGGATCGACATAGACGAGGACGGCAGGATCACCGGGCTTTACTGATCAGCGCCTGGGACAGGGCTATCCCCGCCTCGGCAAGGTCCTCTGCCGGGAGCGTGCGGGCGCCTCCCCTCTCGAAAAGCAGGACGGCCCTGTCAGAGACCTCATCGTCCCCGCGCCATACGACCACCGCCACCTTGAGGCGGGGGAAGGCATGGAGCACCGCCGCCGCGTCCCCGAGCGCCATCGGCCTTCCCCCCAGCGCCCCTACGGTGCGGACCAGGTCCCCGGGGCTCCCCCCGAAACGGTCCGCCAAGGGTGCGATCCCCCTCGCCTGGAAGGCCGCGGCGAAGGGGCGTCCCTCCGCCACCTGGTCATAGGAGGTCCATTCCGCGTCGTCCTTCCAGGCGAGGCATCCTTTCAGGTGGTGGAGGGCGATGAGCCCCCAGCTCCCGCCCAGGAGGTCAGGCGTGGTGACGGTGCGATCGGCCAGGTCCACCATCGTCCATTGTCCCAGGGTCGTCAGCGCCAGCTCCCGGCCTCGCAGCTCCCCTCCCGAGGCCTCGGCCAGCCTTTCGTCCGGCACCCGGGCCAGGGCGTCCCAGGCCAGCATCATTGCCTGCCGATGGGAGGGATCACAGGGCATGCGCCCTCCGCAGGTGCGCGGCGATGGTGACCAGCTCCGCCCCCGCCCGCTCGGCCCCCTCGAGGAGCGTTCGAAGGGCGTCGGTCCCCCGCCTGACCTCCTCTTCCGGCCGGAGGCCTGCGCAATAGCTCTCCACCAGATGCCAGGAGTGCGTGGCGATCACCAGCAGCCCCTCCTGGAACCCCTCTATCAGCTCCAGGTAGTCCCCCATCGGCCGCTTCCCCTCATGGTACGGCCAGAGGTAGGAGACGATCCTCCTTCCCCGGCGGTCCCTCGCCCAGCATACAGGGGCCTCCGGAAGCCCATTGCCCAAAAGGTATGGGCTGACGGCGCCGTTGACCAGGGGGGCGGTCTCTGAGGAATCGTAGAGATAGCCACGCTCCCGCAGCTCGTCCAGGAGGGCCTCGGTCGTCCTCTGATAGGGTGCCCGGAAGCCCCTCGGCCCCCGGCCGAACACGCGCTCCAAGGCCCCCTCCCCCCGGTCCAGAGCCTCCTTGGTCCCTTGCCGGTCCAGGGGGAGCCCGCTCTCCTTGCCCGAGAAGTCCTCATGGTCGTACCCATGGAGGGCCACCTCATGCCCCCGCATCATCCCGGCCAGGTCCATGCGCGCGCTCAGGACCTCCGCCGTCCTGCCCTCCCAGAAGAAGGTGCCTTTCACCCCCATCTCCTCCAGCACCTGCAGGACCAGCTCGAGCCCCCGCGCGGAGGACCCGAAGCGGGGCGCCCCCCCGCCCTTGGATATGGAGCAGACATCCCCTTGGCAGGCCAGGTTCACATCCCGGTCCACGTCCACCGTGAAGGCCACCGCTCGCACGAGGGGATATCCCGGGGCGATGACTTAAGGGGTGCGGTCCCCGCAAAGGTTTTAATATCTGGCCAATGCTGGCAAGCAAGCGATGGACGCCGTTCCCGACCTTCAAGGGCGCGCCTCCCCCCTCGATGCCGTAGACGTCGATCCCGAGGGGGGAGGGCGATAGCCAAGGTCATCGTGGTGGGGGGAGGCCCCGCCGGACTGGCCTGCGCGGCGGAGCTGGCGGGCAGGGGCATCGGCTGCACGATCATCGAGAGGCGCGAGGCGCTCGGGGGGAGGGCGCAGGAGCTGGCGTGCAAGGGTTCGGTCCACTGCAGACAGTGCGACGTGTGCCGGGCGCACCGCCTGCGAGACCAGGTGCTGGCCTCCGAGGCGGTCACGGTCCTCACCGGCGTGGAGCTGGAACAGGTGGAGAGATGCAGCGGGCGCTATCGCTTCGCCCTCCGCCGCCCCACGGAGGCCATCGATGGCGGGAGGTGCTCCCGCTGCGGGAAATGCGTGGAGGCCTGCCCCACCGGGGCGATGGCCAAACGAGGGGGCAGGATCCGGCTGGACAGAGGCCTATGCCGCTCCCTGCAAGGGTTGGAGTGCGAACGGTGCGTGAGCGTCTGTCCCGTGGGCGCCATCGACCTGTTCGGGGAGGAGCATCTGAGCGTGAGCGGGGGCGCCGTCGTGGTGGCCACGGGGGCCCGCGAGTTCCCCCCCGCAGCCGATCCGAGGCTCGGCTGGGGCCTGGTGCCAGGTGTGATCTCGTCCATGCAGCTGGAGGCCCATCTGGAGGGGCGTTCGCCCATCGCCCTCGGGCCCAAGGGCAAGGTGGCGTTCGTCCTGTGCGTGGGCTCCCGGACCTCAAAAGCAGGAACCCAGATGTGCTCGGCGGTGTGCTGCAAGTACTCCTTGAGGCAGGCGCTTGCCCTGAGGGAGAGGGCGTCCGCGCTCGGCATAACGATGTTCATCATGGACTGGCGAGGGCTGGACGGGGAGGACGCCCTGCTCAGGGAGCTCGAGGGCTCGGGCATCCAGGTGGTGCGGGCCCGTCCCGCGGAGGTGGTCGAGGAGGAGGGCCGCCCCGCCGTCCGCTACGCCGGGGACGGGACGGTGCGCTGCGAGGCCTTCGACGTCGTCATCCTCTCGATAGGGCTCATACCCGCCCTGGACGACGGCACCCTGACCGAGCTGGGCGTCCCCCGGGACGAGCTGGGGAACCTGGTGGATCAGGGGTGTGGGGACAGGGGGCTGTTCCTCGCCGGGAGCTGCCTCGGTCCGCGGGACATAGAAAGGTGCATCGAGGACGGGATCAGCGCGGCGAGAGATGCCATCGCCTATCTGGAGGGGGGCGATGGGTGAGCCGATGAGGGCGGCGGTGTTTATCTGCCGCTCGCACGGGGCGAACCTCATGGCCTACCGCGGGCTGATGAAGCATCCCCTGGTCGGTCATTCGGAGGCGCTCCCCTCCTGCTGCTCCCAGGCGGGCCGGGACCAGATCAGGCTGCATCTGCTCGGAGGGAAGGAGCAGGCGCTCCTGGTGCTGGGGTGCAGGGCCTCCGAGCTCGGGAGGTACCAGGAGGTCGCCGCGTCCGCCGGGGTCTCGCCCGACCGGGTGGCCGTCGTCCCGTACCAGCAGCGGACGGCGAGCGCCGCCGAGCTCGCCCTCGCCCGGGCGTTGGACGGAAGGGAGCCGGTCATCCCAAGGGAGGCGAGGGACGAGCGCCTCCTCCTGCTCGGGGAGGGGCACTCCTTCGAGGCGGCGGCCGAACAGGCCGCCAAGGAGGGGCTCGTCACCATCGCGCTGTCGCCCGACGGGCTCGATGCACCCGTCCACCTGCTCGGAGGGCCAGGGGCCTTTACGTTGGAGGCCGGGGAGATCATCTACAGGTTCGGAGCCGCCCTGCTCGCGTTCGACCTGCAGGTGGAGGTGACCAGGGAGACACTGGGGGAGGGGCCTTCCGTGGTGCTCCTGGTCGGAGGCGAGGAATGCAGGCCGGCGCTCGTCCGGGCGGTGGAGGGGACTTTAGCCGAGGGCAGGAAGGCGTACATCGTTTCCCAGGAGAGTCCCTTCTCCGGATCATCCGAGGGCGTATACCGCGCCCTCCAGGCCAGAGGGGCGACGTTCCTGAGGGCGGCGGAGGCCGAGGTATCCGCGGAGGGCGTGAGGGTCCACGACGAACATCTGGGGGAGGCGGTCCTCATCGAGGCGGGCGAGGTCGTGACCATCGCCTCCCATCGCCCGATGGCCCTTGACAGGGTGCTCGGTGTCTTCGGGCTCCCTCCCTCCCGCCGGCCCCTCGGTCCCGCTCCGGGGGACAGCGGGGTCCCGGGGGTCTTCCTCTGCGGCTCCGCCCTCTCCGGGCATCGCGACGGCTCGGAGACGCAGGCGGCCAGGGCCGCGGCGGTCTCGTTGGCCAGGGAGCTGCGGTCCCCCGTGCCCAGAACGCCGAAGGCCCGGGTGGACCGCGAACGGTGCTCGAAGTGCCTGACCTGCCTCCGGCTGTGCCCTTACGGGGCCCCTTCCCTGGAGCACGGGGAGGTGGTCGTATCCGTCGAACGCTGCCAGGGCTGCGGACTGTGCGTGGCCATGTGCCCGGCCATGGCCATCGAGATGCCCCCCTCCGACCTGAGGGCGGAGGTCAGGGCCACCAGGATGGGAGGGATGGGATGATAGTCTGCTTTTGCTGCGCAAGGTCCGGGATGCCGGCAGCCCTCAGGGCCATGGAGGACGGGGGCTTGGACGACGTGCTCCTGAGGGAGGTCCCCTGCACGGGAGCGGTGGAGCCGGGAGAGGTCCTGCGGAGCTTCCGGCAGGGGGCGGACGGCGTGCTCCTCGTCGGCTGCCTCCTGGAGAACTGCGCCCATCACTACGGCAGCGAGGTGGCTTCGAGGCGGGCCGCCCGCCTCTCCCAGGTCATGAGCGACATCGGCTCCGTCCCCGGCAAGGTGGCCATGGTGCACCTGGCCGAGCATCAGGCGGACCGCTTCCGGAGGGCGGTGGAAGGGGTCCGGAAGGCCAACGGCCAG
>JAJFUR010000077.1 GCA_021372335.1 Methanobacteriota archaeon | reverse complement strand
TAAAGGAAGTGGGGGCACTGGGATTTGAACCCAGATCAGCGGGTTTCCACCACGTGGGGAGCGACCCCACGCGAAATTAACAGGTCATCGCTCCAGTTATTCATCACCGGTCAGCAAACCCGTTAGCAATCACTCCATATTAACTGGAGCCCGCGAGGATACCGTGTTACCCCATACCCCCACATGTTCAGCTTTAGCGCTTACGCATCTTCTGGGCGTGCTTTCGCCTTCTCATCTTCTTCTTGCGCCATTTCCAGCGCTGCTTTCCCTTCTTCTTCCAGGCGCGTGAGCTTCTCTTCATCAGTACACACCAGACTAGCTGCCCTGATTCAATGGGTATTTAATAACCTTTTCCTCGCCAATGGGTCGCTGTGGCCCTTGGCAAGGTGTCCGGGTTCAAGCCAGGGGGAACATGCAACGAACTTCGAGATGTGAAGAGCGCGGGGTGCGCCGCGGAGGTCTGGCTCCGAACTGCCAATCATTATTATATCCCACATACCCATTGATTTCAATATCCCGCGTCGAGATTTTATTTGCGCCGGGGCGAAAATGGATGACGGAGGAGCGAGGAATGGGAAAGGGTAAGGGAAGCTCATTGATGTCCCGGGCGGCGAGCGGTTCGCCGGCCTCGGACTATCTAATACCTGGAGAGAACATCAAGTGGCAGGGGAAGCCTTCCGCAATCATCATCATGGGTAAGGGGCTTTTGCTTACGGCCTTCGCCCTGGTATACCTAGTGCTGATGGAATTCTTCCATAACAGCAACGATGACCTCCTGATCCTCACCATCGCCGCCCTGGCCTGCTTGTTGATGATCGTGACCGATCGGAAGCGGTTCGGACTGATCGGAGGGCTTGCCGGTCTGGCCCTCTTGACCTGGACCGTCCTGATCGACGACAGCCTGGCTTGGTATCTGTACCTGATACCTTTGGTCTTTGCGCTGCTGCTCCTGATAATCAATTATATCTATCTTAGCAGGGTGCTCTTCGTGGTCACCGATCAGAGGATCATCACCAGGTATGGCATATTCACCCTGAGATATGCGGACACTGGAATCGATAAAGTGCAGAGCGTGACCACGATCCAGCCCTGGTACGAAAGGCTATTTGGATACGGGGATGTGTTCTTCGCCACCGCTGGCGAGAAGGGCGGGATAGACTATGAATCCCCAGGGATCAAGCTGATGAGCGGCGGGGCGGTCTCCTGGGAGAACGTCGGAAGGCCTTTCGAGGTCACCAAGATCGCCAGTGCGGTGATCCACACCGACGCCACCCCGGTCATGGTGATGAACCAGCCTGAAGGAAGGATGAGCCCTGCGGAGAAGCTCGACAAGATCGAGGACCTCAGGAAGAGGGGCATAATCACCCAGGAAGAGTACGAGAAGGAGAGGAAGGAGGCCTTGGAAGAGCTCTGATCCTCCTCCGATCTTTTTTTATTTTTTTTATAAATTATTTATTGTTGTTCGATTGGCGGGCCCGCCGGGATTCGAACCCGGGACCACTGACTTGCTTCGTCCCTGCCCTCAGGGAATAGAAGGCCAGTGCTATATCCAGCTAAGCCACGGGCCCGAACGTGTCGCAATAATCGCGACCTGATTTAAAAGCTTATGGTGCGGTCAGGATGGTGCGGTCAGGAGAGGAAATACCACAGGGAACGATCGAGCAGGAGCAGCACCGCCTCCGCGAACGCCACCAGTCCGACGAGGAACTGCACTGATCGGAACCCCAGCACCACCCCGCCCATGTCCAAGATGTCCTCAACGAACTTGAAGATGACGTAGACGATGATGAGGACCAGGAAGGCCGTGACGAGGATGACGGTGGATGTCAGGAACTCCAGCTCGAAGGCCTTTCCCAACCAGTACAGCCCGTAGCCCACCGCCCCTCCCGTGATCAGTGCTATCAGGGACGCCAGCTTGATGCCCTTTATGGCCCTCAGGAACAGGGACAGCCCCAGAAAGATCAGGATCAGCCTGGTGGAGATGTCGTATTCCCCGATGCCCCACGCCCAGGCCCCTATCCCGATCATAGCCGCCCCGACGAGGAACCCTAGGAACAGCAATACCTCGTCCCATGAGGATGATTCCTTCCTTCCGTACACCGCGCTTGCGATCGCAACCAGCCCTCCGCCCACCAGCCCAGCCTCGACGATGCTAAGGTCCACCATACGATCCGTTCGATATTATTGCCCGGGAATGTATTAAGGGCTTGGTCCGGAAAGGGATATTAACCTCTGTTCGCCCTGTACGTCCGATAGGCATGGACGTGCGGGAGGCGGTCTATAAGCGGAGGGCGCTGAGGGCCTTGGACACCAGGCCAGTGCCGAAGGCGGTCGTCGACGAGATGGTGGAGGCGATGCGCCTTTCCCCGTCATGCAACAACAATCAGCCTTGGCGGGTGATCGTGGCAAGGGAGCCGGGCCCGTTGGAGGCCATCAAGGCCTCGCTGAACAGGGGAAACTCCTGGGCCTCGAGAGCGCCGTTGATCATGGCAGTCTGCGCCCGGTTGGATGATGATTGCAAGCTCCCCGACCGGCGGGACTACTTTCTGTTCAGCACCGGTTTGGCCGTCGGGGAAATGCTGCTGCGGGCCACCGAACTCGGACTGATAGCACATCCTATCGGAGGGTACGATGCCCTGGCGATCAAGGAGCGGCTTGGGGTCCCGGAGGACCACGTCCTCATCGCCCTGGTCATATGCGGGTATCCCGGCACGGACACCTCCCTGCTGTCGGAGAAGCAGCTTGCGGCGGAGAGGGAGCGGCCAGCGCGAAGGCCAGTAGGGGAGAACTTCTTCGATGGTCACTGGGGACGGCCCTGGGCGTGAGTCAGAGGCCCAGCAGCCTTTGCATGGTGCCCCCCATCAACTGCTCCCTTTGCTCCTCGGAGCAGAAGGCCTGCTCCCTCACGAAGGCGCACCAGGACTCGTAGGGATAGGCGAGGTCGAAGAGCGGCCAATCCGTTCCGAAGATGACCTTGTCGCCCATGACAGCCAATGCCTCTCCCAGGCGGTCCTTGACCGTGCCCGGGTCCGAGGGAAGCCAGCCCTGCAGGGCTGAGCAATCGGTGTACAGGTTCTCGTACTCCCTCGCCATCTCATAGGTCTCCGCCCTGTACTTGCCGCCCAGATGGGCTATGATGAGCTTCATGTCGGGATACCTTTCGAGCACGCCCTTGAAATGGATGGGGCGGCCCTTCTCCTCGTCCAGAGGGCCCCAGCTGGCCCCCGCGTGGCTCACGACGATGAGGTCCATGTCCCTGACCTCGTCCCAGAAGGGGCGCAGCCTCTCCTCATTGGGATAGAACCCGTTCGGGGGATAGACCTTGATGCCCCTGGGCTCGAACTGGGAATGATACTTGCGCATCAGCCTTATGGCCTGCTCCCCCCGCCTCGGGTCGATGCCCATGAACGGGATCAACTTGTCCGGGTATAGCTGCGCCGATCCGAATATCCAGTCGTTGAGGGCCTCCACCCCGACCTTCGGTTCCTGCACCAGGCCGAAGTCCAGGGGAAGCACGACGGAGCGGTCCACCTTCGCTCTGTTCATATATCCGAGCAGCAGCTCCGGTCTGACCTCGGACGTCGGAAAGTTGTCCTCCATGTCCCGGCTCAGGTCCAGGAACTCCGACATGGCCAGCCACGGCTCCAGATAGGCATTGATTATGACATCGGGGTACATCGGCCGTAGCCACATGTGGACATGCCCGTCGATGATCATCGGGAATGGAATCGGGGGACCGGTTGGATATAATTATTGGTCCGTGGCCTCAGAGGCCTAAGAGGGCGCGCATGTTCTCCCCGAGGAGCTTCGCCTTGATCTCCTCGTCCGCCCAAGGCTGTGTCCGGACGAAGTACGCCCACGAGGGCGTTGTATAGCTGAGCTCGAACAGTGGGAAGTCGGAGCCGAAGGACACCTTGTCCGGGATGGAGCCAGCGAGCTCCTTCAGGCGGACCAATGCCGTCCCCGGGTCCGAGGGAAGCCATCCCTGCAGGGCCGAGCAATCGGTGTAGCAGTTCGGATACGCCTTGCACATCTGGATGACCTTATGCCGCCATTTACCCCCCAGGTGGGCGAGCACGATGTTGGTGTCGGGGTAGCGCTCAAGGACGTCCGTCCAGTAGCTGGGCTCGCTGTACCGTTCCTCCAGAGACCCCCAGGCGGCGCCGGTGTGCGAGACCACTGTAAGGCCGAGCTCATCCACGCGGGCGAGGAAGCCCCTGACCCTGTCCTCGTTCGGGAACCAGCCCGTGGACGGGTAGAGCTTGACCCCCTTGGCGTCGTACTTGGAGACGAACCGGTCCAAGAGTTCCAGCGCGGTCTCGCCCCGCTGAGGGTCCACGCCGATGAACGGGATCAGCCGATCGGGCACCTGGGCACAGGTCTCGAAGACCCATCGATTGTACCTCTCAATATCTATCCGCGCCCTCTCCACGAGGTTGAAGTCTATAGGGAGGACCACGGCCTTGTCTATGCCCCCCGCGTCCATGGCCTCCAAGGCCTTCTCCGCGTCCACCGTGTACTCGGGCCAGACCTTCTCTGCGGACACATCCCAGTCCATGAGCCCCTCCAGGGCGGCCAGGGGCTCCAGGTACATTCGGACCATTGCGTCCGGCAGATGGTCCCGGAGCCAAAGGTGAACGTGGCTGTCGATGATCATTGACCGAACGGAACGACGCGGGCGCATGAATACCTTTCCGAGAGGGCCCACGCCCTCCGGTCGGCCTTTCGTTCCATGGAGCGCCCCCTTCCATCATTGGATGCAAGCGGCGATGATCGGTCCAGCCCTTCCAGGCGACATCTGCTTGGCACCGTCGCTGGAATCGGTCGGGCGATGCCGCAGCCAGCCCTGTCATAGTTATATTAGCTTCCTTTCCCTTCTAGCCTGAGAGCATGCCATGATGCCACTGTCGCCCGATTTTAAAGAGAACATCCTCCAGTCGATCGGAAACACCCCCTTGGTGAGGATCAACCGGTTGAACCCCAACAAGGACGTGACCATCTATGCCAAGGTGGAGGGGTTCAATCCCACTGGCAGCATCAAGGATAGGATAGCCCTAAGTATGGTCCAGCAGGCGGAGGAGGAGGGGACGCTGACGGAGGGGAAGACCATCATCGAGCCCACGTCGGGCAATACCGGGGTGGCCTTGGCCATGATCGGCGCCATAAAGGGGTACCCGGTGGAGATCGTGATGAGCGACAGCGTATCGGTCGAGAGAAGGCAGATGATCGAGGCCTTCGGAGGGAAGGTCATATTGAGCGAGGGGAGGTACGGTACCGATGGCGCCATCCGGCTGGCCAGGCGATTGGTCAGGGAGAGCCCGGACAAGTACTTCATGCCGGACCAGTTCTCCAACCAGTACAACAAGCTTGCGCACTACAGGACCACGGGGGACGAGATCTGGAGACAGACCGGCGGGAACGTTGACCATTTCGTCTCCGCGCTTGGGACCTCCGGGACCATAATGGGGGTCGGGAAGGCGTTGAGGGAGCATAACCCGGACATCAAGATCGTCAGCGCCCATCCCGTGAGGGGGCACTACATCCAAGGGCTGAAGAACATGGAGGAGGCCATCGTTCCGGCCATCTACGATCCGAATCAAATAGACATCACGATAATGGTGGAGACCGAGGTGGCCTATGAGATGACGCGCCAGATCGTCAAACAGGAGGGCATCTTCGTCGGCATGAGCAGCGGCGCCGCCATGTACGCCGCCTTGGAGATGGCCAAGCGGGTCGACCATGGGGTCATCGTGACCATCTTCCCGGACAGAGGGGAGAAGTACCTCAGCACCGACCTTTTCCGGAGGTAGATCGCATCAGGGCGGCGCTATCGGTCCCTGTGGGCTGCGCTTGGCATGAACGATGGTGCGAACGGACGGAGAGAATGAAGGAGTGGACAGGGGGGGATTTGAACCCCCGGCCTCTACCATGCCAAGGTAGCGATCTTCCAGCTGATCTACCTGCCCATGCGGGAATGGCAAACAGGTTTTCTCTATATAATCTTATCTTACTCCCTGGCTGGCCAATATCTCCCGCCGAGGCGCCGAGGGAGAAGGGCTCAGGCCCTCCTGAAGAAGGCCTTCACGTTCTGACTGTTCATGTACAGGACGATGATCACCGGGATGATCAGGCCGAGGAGCAGCCCGCCCAGGTCGTCGAACCCGCCGATGGCCCAGGCGACGATGTCGACCAAAATGCCTAGGACGACGACCACCATCGTCACCAGCCAGATCCAGCTCCATCCTTTGAAGAACCCGTACGCCGCGATCAGGTAGATGAGGCCGATGACAAAGGACGCCACCCCTACGGCCACCTCTATGTTCTCCAGGTCCTCGAAGGAATCGATCAGAACGCTTGATAGGATGGTTATGAGCCCTGCGAGGAGCAGCAGCACGCCGATCACGGTCACGCCGAGCGGGCGTTCCCGGTGAGGTTGCTTGGTCATGCCCATTGATTTGTATCTAGGAAAATATTGTTTTCGACCCATCCCCGAATGTCCTTGGCTCAGACCTCCAGGGTCCTCTGGAAGCGCATCCTCTCCCCGGCGATCCGGGTCGGATACTCCCCGTTCACACAGGCCAGGCATAGCTCCGACTCAGGGATTCCCAGGGCGCGGACCAGCCCGGCCTGGCTGATATAGCCGACGGAATCCGCCGTGATGAGCTCCGCGATCTGTTTCGGGGTCCGGTTCAGGGCCGCGAACTGCTCCCTGGTCTTCATGTCCACGCCGTAGAAGCAGGGGGCGATCACGGGCGGACAGCCGATGCGGACGTGGACCTCCTTGGCCCCGGCCCGGCGCGTCATCTGCACGATCTTGAGCATCGTGGTCCCGCGGACGATGGAGTCGTCCACTATGACCACCCGCTTGCCGGCAACCGTGGAGCGGATGGGGTTCAACTTCAGTAGGACGCCCTCGTCCCTCTGGGATTGGTCAGGGAGGATGAACGTCCGCTCGATGTAGCGGTTCTTCATGAACCCTTCGGCGTACGGGATGCCGGAGCCCTCCGCGAAGCCCAGGGCATGCGCCCTCCCAGAGTCGGGGACGGGGACGACCACATCGGCCTCCACCGGCTGCTCCTTCGCGAGGATATGCCCTATGTTGGTCCTGACCTGGTAGACCTCGCGCCCCTCTATGACCGCGTCGGGGCGGGCAAAGTACACCCATTCGAACATGCAGTGGGCGCAATGGGGCGCGGCGGGGGTGCGGGTGGAGGTCGCGCCTGAGGAAGAGATCTCCACGATCTCCCCGGGCTGGACGTCCCGGATGAACTCCCCCTTAAGCACGTCGAAGACGGCGCTCTCGGAGGCGAGCGCGTATCCGCCTGGAAGCCTGCCTAGGCATAGCGGCCTGAACCCGAAGGGGTCCCGGAACCCGAAGACCCGACCGTCAAGCATCATGGTTATGGAGTAGGCGCCCTCCAGGGTCCTCATGACCGTCTTGATCGCCCGGACCGGGTCAGGACTGTTGGAGAGCTCGGTGGCCAGCATCCGCACGATGATCTCGGAGTCGCTGGAGGTCAGGAAGGCCCAGCCTTCGGACTGCAGCTTGTCCCGGATCGAGCCAGCATTGACGATGTCGCCGTTGTGCGCGAGGGCCAAATCCCCTTCCTTGGTGGTGACAGTTATGGGCTGGCAGTTCTCGGCGCAGGAAGAGCCGGAGGTGGAGTAGCGGACATGGCCGATGCCCCTGTTCCCGGCGAGGGCATTGTACTGGCGGCCCGTCAGGACCTCGTGGACTAAGCCCATTCCGCGAACGTAGGATATGGCCCCGCCAGTGGAAACGGCGATGCCCGCGGACTCTTGACCGCGATGCTGGATGATCCGAAGCGCCTTCTTCAAATGCGGAACGGCATCGCCCTCCAAGGCCATGCCGACCACTCCACAGAAATGCTTGGGCCGGTCATCCTCCAAGGGAGCTACCTCGAACGTCAATGGGACTTAGCCCAATTATACGTTCTCATGGTGGTGGTCTTGCCGTACCCGCAGGAGGCGCAGCAGGAGGTGCGGATGTTATAGGCCCTCTTGCCGCACCTGCGGCAGGGGACGTGCGTCTTCTTGCTGCCCATCTTTCCATGCGCTGCCGTTCCTTTCGTCATAGGGGTAACCTCAGGGGGAGATGTAGATCACGTTGTCTCCGCGGACGATGGCGACGCTGAGCTTGCGGACGACCTCGTTGTTGATGAGCTCCTCAGCGTTCTTGAGCACGACGTTCATGTGAGGGTCGTATCCGTCCAGCACCCCACGGTACTCCCGGTTGCCCTTCAACGTGACAATCACCTGACTGTTTATCGCCTGGTTGAGGACGTTAAGGGGCTTCTGCATGCTCAGATCTCCATAGCGGTCGAATGAACGGACACTATATGAAGTTTTGCGCCTCGGCCCTCGATGCGCCTCGGCCAGTCACACGAACGCTCCCAGCGTCGGGGCGTCCAAGCGGTCCATGTCGTAGAAGATGATGCCCTCCCGCATGCGCTCCCCGTCCTTTCCGCCGGGGAAGAAGGCGGCCAGCAGCGCAGTGCGCCACAGCAGGTCGAGCACCGACGTCGAGAGCACTCCCCCGTACACGTTGGGCCAGGGGTCCTCGTACCCATACTCGTCCATCAGGTAGAACGCGTAGCCCATGAGGCTGTCGCGGTTGTTCAGCACCCTCAGGTAGTCCTTCAACGTCCTCCTGTCGAACCCATTAGGCTGCTGAAGTCTTATGGCCTTCACAGGAAGGCCTCCGGCCTTGTGCACGTCCCCCTCCTCGTCCATCACGTACCGTTCCACCCTCGCCCCCTCGATCCGGAAGAGGTTCCACCCTCCGTCAGGGGCGCAGTACACCGGCGCCTGGAACAGCTCCTCGGCTCCCAATGACCCGGCCACCATCTCCAGGGCCGAATGTTCCAGGTCCCTCAGCGTGCCCTCGTCCAATGAGGGCTTCGCCTTGAGATCCTGGATGTTGAGTTCGTCCTCCTCCACGCTCGCCTCCAACAGGGACGCGATCAGGCGAAGGTCGGTGAACTCGTCCAGGCGGGCGGACACCTGGGAGCGCACCTTCCCGACATCCACCTCCAAGCCGGCGTCCAGGCAATTCAGGTTGAACTCGCGGTACACCGGGATGGCCTCCCTCAGCGTGCGTCGTATCTCGGCCTCGTTCGCCTGCACCAGGCGCAATCCCTCCGGCAGCGCCTCCTCCCCCTTGTCCCCCCATACGCCCCGGCAGCTGAGGTCCAGTTCCACCTGCACCCTCTGTCCGACATGGATATGGAAGGGGAACTGCTGGCAGAAGTGGGGGCGGTGGGCGTAGACCTCGCACCTTCCCTTGTTCAAGAAGGCGCAGGAGCCTTGTCCCTTCTTGAGCGAGAGGGCGTAATGGCGGTGCGGCTCCCTCTTGAGCACTAGATGGTCTGGATAGTTCCTTTTGAAATATTCGACCTCGGCCGGGAGGCATTCCGGCTGGCATAGGCAGCAGAGCTTGCAGGGGTCCTCGCAGACGAAGCGCCTTCCCTCCAGTTCGCTCAGGTCCAGGGGGAGCGGTCCCTCAGGCATAGGGCACCTCCCTTCCCCTCCCCTCCTCCTGGACGGAACCGTCCCTGAGGACCGGCCTCCCGCGGAGGAACACCGCCTGCGGGAAGAGGGCCTCCCTGCCCTCGTACGGCGTCCAGCCGCACTTGCTATGCAGTTCCTTCCCTTTGATGCGCACGATCTCCCTGGGGTCGACCACGACCAGGTCCGCGTCCCGGCCCTCTGCGATCTCCCCCTTGTTTACGCCGAAGGTGCGGGCGGGGGTGAGACAGGCGGCCTTGAGCAGGACGGCCAAGGGCAGGAAGCCCCTTTTGACAAGGGCCAGAAGCATGCTGAACCCGGTCTCGACGCCTGGAACCCCTGAGGGCGCCTCTCCGAACCCCCTTTCCTTCTCCTCTGGCGCATGGGGGGCGTGGTCTGTGGCCAGCATCGGAACGTCGCCCCGGCAGAAGGCCTGGAACAGCGCCTCCCGATCGGCCTTCCGCCTCAACGGCGGGTTCACCTTCCCCCAGGCCTCCAGGTCCAAGCTGGCATCGAGCAGCATGTGATGAGGGGCGACCTCGAAGCCCATGCGGGACGCCTTGAGCATCGCCAGGGAGTCGGCGCAGCTCACATGGCATACGTTGATGCGTGCCCGTTCCTGATACGCCGTAAGCCTCTCTATTGCAGCGGTCTCCGCCTGGCGGGGGCGGCATTCCTCATGCTCCCGCAGGGAGCGTTCGTCCCTGTGCGTCAGGAGGGTCTCCTCCTCGGCGTGCACGCTGACCACGCGCCCGGCCCTCCCCACGGCGTCCATCGCCTTCGCTAGGTCCCTTTCCTCCCGCAGCAGCACGCTCTGCGTGGACGACCCCAGGAAGACCTTGTAGCCGACGCAGGGGCCGAGGGAGGCGACGTCGGTGGTGGGGGCGATTCCGGCGAACAGCCCGTAGTCGATCCAGGAGCGCCCCCGGACCGCCTCCCGCTTATCGTCGAGGGCCGCCCTGTCGATGACCGGCGGCACGGTGTTGGGCATGTCCAATACGCATGTGACCCCGCCGTGCAGGGCGGAGAGCGATCCCGAGCGGAAGTCCTCCTTATGGGTGAGGCCAGGCTCCCGGAAATGGACGTGCGGATCGACCGCCCCGGGCAGCACCAGCCGGTCCCCGAAATCGAAGTGCTCGCCTCCTCTCAGGACCTTCTTCACGGCGACGATGAGGCCGTCCTCGATGCCCACGCAGGCCCTCTGCAGCCTTCCTTGGAAGAACAGCCTGCCCTCTACCACATCCATGTGATCACTGGGTACGTCTCCGGACTATTTGACCGTATGGCGATTCCTCTTGGAACACCTCGGCCTTGAAGGTGAATATCCGCGTCCGGCGGTCCAGCCACATGTCCGGGGTGAGCCCGGCCTTCAGGCATGCCTGCTCCAAGAAGGTGGTCGCGTCCCATCCCCATTCCACAGGGACCTGGGGCAGGAGCAGGCCCCTGTACATTCCTCTCTCAATGATCAGCCCGTCCCTTCCGATGACGATCGTCCCCGGAAGGTCGAGGCGGTGCTCGACCTTGACCTCCTCCGGGGGCGTCAGGATGCTGACCTCAACGACCACGTGATCGAGCTCCTCGGGCCGCAGCGGAGGGAACCGGGGGTCGTGGCAGGCGCCCTGGGCCGCCCTTAGGACCGCCTCGGCCAGCGGGAAGACTGGCTCGGGGTATCCTATGCAACCCCGCAGCTCATCCCCCGGGAAGGTCCTGAGGGTCACGAACGCCCCGCTCTTCTCTCTGAAGCTGTCCGGGACGTCGAACCGGTCTATGTCCAAGTTCCTGGTCTCCGCATCTATCGCCCTCCGGGCCAGCTTGACCGCCAATGCCCCTTCCTGGTCCTTCATGCTCGATCCGGGGTGATGTTGTTCTACATCGTATTAAAGGCTGTGGATGGCGGACGCCCAACCGCCGTTCCATTTCACGCCCCTGACAACGGCAAAGATATCTAATGCCCAAGGAGATATACCCATCATGCAGGCGAAGGAGGTAAGGGAGATACTGGTCCGGGAGGTCATGTCCAGCCGTCCTCGCACGGGAAGACCGGACATGACCGTGAAGGAAGCAGCCGCCCTGATGCTCCGGGAGGGCGTGGGCAGCCTGGTGGTCCTGGAGGAGGGGGAGCCCGTGGGCATATTGACCGAAAGGGACATCCTCTACAAGGTCGTCGCCCTCGGGAAGATGCCGGCGCGCGTCAGGGTGGCGCAGGTCATGTCCTCGCCGGTCATCACCATATCCCCTGATTCCAGCGTTGCTGTGGCCGCCAAGCGCATGTCCGACCTGCATCTGCGGAGGCTGCCGGTCGTAGAGGATGGAAAGCTGATCGGTATGCTGACGGAGAAGGACATCCTCAGGCTCTCCCCCTCGCTCATCGAGCTGACCAGGGAATGGGGGAAGATAGGGGTCGGAGGGGGCAGGTCCAATGGCCAGGGCTCCCTGGTAGGGTACTGCGAGAGCTGCGAGGCGTACTCCTTCGACCTTACGCTGGAGAACGGAGCCCTGCTTTGCCCGGATTGCCGGGAAGGCTAGATCAGTCTACCTCTATCTTTCTCAAGGTGGGGGCCGGTGGCTCCTTCTTCCTATTGATCTCCTTCAGTCTGGCATCCACGAAGGACCGGAAGAGCAGGAGCGTTTCCTTGTGGATGTTGTTCAGATGCTCCTGGGCATCCGGGGGCATCCTGCTGTGGGGCATCAGGGTGTCCATTGCGGCCAGGAACTCGGTCCCGGCCTTAATGAGATGGACGACGGTGTCCTCCGGCAGCGCTCTTTCCTCCCTGGGATGCGTCGGCCTTTCCTGCTGCCTCTCCTGCTGCTCCCCCTCGGGCTTGTCGGTATCGCCAACCATTCTCATCCCTCACTTGAAGCTGATGACCAGCCGGCCATCCTTGAACTCCGCCTTGTGCGCCTCCTTCTTCACGAGGGAATAGGGCAGCGTGACGGAGCGCTTGTACCAACCGACCGTCACTATTAGGACATCGTTCGATTTATATAACTCTACCTGGTCCTTGCTGGTGAATGGCAGCTTCAGGGCGAGCGTGTCCTCGCCGTCCCTGTTGACGATCTCCATGCTCTTCTCCAGGGAATATACTTGGGCGGGGTCGGTGCCGTCGAAAAGCTGCTCAGCGAGCACCTCCAACGCCTCCCTCCCGACGACCTCCGTGCTGGCCTGGTAGGCCTTGAGCATCCTCAGGGGCGAGAAGGACTCCTCTATCATTTGCATGTAGCGGGACTGTTCCTCGTACTTCGCCTTTGGGTACATGTCCCTGGCGCCGTCCGGGAGCAACCGATTGATGACGATGCATTCCACCGTCAGATTGTAAAGGGATAGGTAGGTATAGGCCCGCTTGGTCTCGTTGATCACCATCCTCTCCGGGTTCAGCACAAGCCGGACCGAGGTCGTTCGAGGGTCCAACAGGATAGTGCGTACGGTCTTCATCCGCTCCTTGAGCTGCTCCAGATCGTCCAGGAAGGCGTTGGTGGGCATGGGGATGCTCATCACCTTCCCGACCGTCGCCCTGGCCAGGCGGACCGTGTTCCTGAAGATCTTATACATCTTGTCGAAGTACCAATCGGCGGTGTCGGGGAAGCTTAGCAGGCGCAGCGTCTCGGCGGTGGGGGCGGTGTCCATCACCACCACGTCGTACCTCCCTGTCTTTTGGAACTCCTCGATGTAGAACAGCGCGGACATCAGCTCCATCCCCGGCCAGACGGTCATCTCCTTGGACGATATCGGGTCCAGCCCCTGCGAGACCATGAAGTCCGACAGGTATTTCCCGATCTCGTTCCAGCGGGTCTCCATCTCGTGGATGACGTCCACCTCGATGGCGTCGAGGTTGTTGCCTATGCTCCTTATCTCCCCGGACAGAGGGGTTTCCAGGGAATCGGCCAGGGAATGCGCGGAATCGGTGCTGATGACTATAGTGCGATAGCCCATCCGGGCGCAGCGCAAGGCGGTGGCCGCGGCCACCGAGGTCTTCCCAACGCCTCCCTTGCCAGTATAGATGATCAACCTCGTTCTCTCACCGGAGGGATGCAAGATAGGCGGACATACTTGAATGATTGCATGCGGCGAGGTGCGCTGAGGGTTCGATCAGAAGAGCGACGGGGAGTGCCGGGGAGGGGGTTCGAACCCCTGACCTTCGGATCTCCCTGGAGAGGGTCTTGTTCCAAATCCCTATGAGTCCGACGCTCCACCAGGCTGAGCCACCCCGGCATTCGGGAAAAGGATTTACTGTTCGGTCTCCGCCTGGACGGCGGAGGCCTCCTCCTGGACTGGAGGCTCTAGGACCTCCTCGGCCGGGACCTCGGGGGCGAAGACCGGCTGGTCCTGCGGGACGGAGCCCATCTCCAGCACCTCGGTCTTGCGGATCTCGATCCTCTTCACGGGGACGATGACCTTGCAGACGTTCCCCAGCCTCCGGACCATCTCGCCGTCGATGATGGCCTTGACCATCTCGGAGATGGTCTTCTCCTCGCCCATCTTCCGCATCTCCTCGTTCATAATGGTCCGTAGGGCGGTCTCCTGAGAGGCCTGGATGCGCTTCTCGGTGATGCTCATCGGCTTCACCCGGAGGAGGTATCCGTCCTTGGTGCGGACGTCCACGACGTGATCGGTCTTGGTCCGCTTGCGGCGCGTCAAGCGCCTTATGTAATCACTGGCCAGGTCTTGGCCGATGAACACAGTGTGCGCATCGAACCCGCTCACGTCCTGGACCTTGAACTTGAGCTTGACGTGCATCTTCGAGAAGTCGCCGTTGATGTCATGAACGGTTGCCTCGGTGGTCCTGCCGATCAGGTTAGCGGCATCGGCGCTGGGGGTTTCGCCCAGCTGGACCTGATTGAACATGCGGGGAGCGTAGATCTTGTACCACTCCTTGGCCTTCCACCGGTCCTTGACCTTCCTTGAGGCGGCCTTCGTAGACGCTTTCTTAGTAGCAGCCAATTAATAGCCTCCAATCGCGAGATGAACTCGGAAACAAGTAACCCTATTAATAAGTTTTCTCCTTTTCCGTGCGGTCGTCCAATTTTCACTGGAAAGGGAAAAACCGAGGGAAAGGGTTTAGGTGCGCCCCATCTCCTGTAGCACCCGGCGCAGGGACGCCTTGCTCACCTGGTCCGCCTGGACCCCATGCTCGGAGAGCTTGGATTCCAGCTCCGCAAGGCTGTCCACGTCCATGAGGAAGACAGGGACGTAGGAGGAGGTGCCGATGACGTTGAGCACGGCTATCCTCTCCCCCGGCACCGCTCGGTGCCCGTCCCGGGCGGCCTGGTACCTGACGAAGCCCTCCACCTCTTCAGGCACCTCCTCCTGGGTGTAGACCCCTACCAGATGCGCTTGGTGCAAGCCCATGCCTCACAGGGTGACCTTGATCTCATGGGCCTCGAGCCCCAGGGAGGACTCAGGGAGGCCCATGGCCAGGCCATAGAGCTGCGCCAGGTGGATGACCGGTATGTCGTAGCCGGGCAGGTCCTTCTGGCCGCGGTCGAACTGCAGATGGCAGAACGGGCACACGTCGATTATGAACTGGGCGTTGACGGCCTTCATGTTCTTGAGCTTGGCCTCGGTGAAGGTCAGGGCGAACTTGCCGTCCCTGCTGCGCACGCCCCCTCCGGCCCCGCAGCACATGTTCTTGTCGGCGTACGGGAGGCTCTTGGCGCCCGTCCACTCCACCAGCTCGTCCAGGATGTGCGGCCTCTCGGGGTCGTCCAGGTGCTTGAGCTTGGTGGGCCTGGTGAAGTGGCATCCGTAGTGCACGGCCACCTTGTAGTCCAGCGGCCGGGTGAACTTCTGCTTCATCTTCTCGATGCCCACATCGTTGAACAGGACATCGGCGAAGTGCCGGACGCGGACCTTGCCCTCATATTTCATGCCGACCTCGGCCAGGATGGCGTTGACCTTCTTCAGTAGGGCGGGGTCCTCCTGCAGCATGTGGTTCGCTTCGTACAGAGAGCCGAAGCAGCCGTTGCAGATGGTGAGGACGTCGCATCCCTGCTTCTCGGCGATGGCCAGGTTGCGAGCGGCGAGCGCCAGCCAGGTGGCCTGGTCGAAGGAACGGACCACCCCGGGGGCGGGGCAGCACCCGGCACCGGTCATCTCCCTCAGGTCGTAGCCGAGGGCCTTGAACAGCTCCCTGGTCGCCTTCTCTATGCCAGGGTATCTGAGGGGGGCGACGCACCCCAGGAACAGAGCGAACTTGTCAGCGGCCATTTACGCCCCTCCGATCAGCTTCTCGAACCCGGTCTTCTCCATGATCTTTCTGAAGTCGGCCATGGCCTTCGGGTCGGCGATGGTGGTCGGCGGGTCGGCGGTAAGGCCCATGCTGACGCGCAGCTGCTTGAGCTTGTCCGAGGCGGGAACGGTGTGCCCGATCTTGAGGAGGGAGCGCCCGACCTTCCTGTGCTCCTCGGCCAGGTAGCCCTTTTGGACCGCCATGTTCCTCATCAGGATGATGATGTCCACGATCTCGACGTCCCGGGGGCACCTTTCCACGCATGAATAGCAGGTGGTGCACATCCAGAGGTCCTCGGACGGCAGTATGTCGTCCTTCAGTCCTAGCTGGGCCTTCCTGATCAGCTGCCGGGTGCGGAACGCGGTGGTCCGTCCGGAGGGGCAGCTGCCGGTGCATGTGCCGCACTGGTAGCACAGGTCCAAGGTCTTGCCGCCAGCATCGATGATGCTCTTGGCGAAGTCCGGGTCTGGTATCTTAACGTTCGACATGGAAGTATTCCTCTTAGGGCGGGGAGAGGGGACGCCCTATATAAAGATGGACGAGAAAAGGCTCCGAGTGTTGTCTATATAGGTTACATTATGTCCGCCGATTCGCCCGAAGGGCCTGCAGGACCGCCTCCGTCCCTGCCGTGGGCCGGTAGACGCAGAGGATGGCGTACGGGATGGAGGGCTCATCGCCCCTGGGCCTATGCCCTTTCCTGAGCAGCAGGCCTTCGCTCACGAAATAGCTGTACCCGCTGCGGAGCAAGGGGGCCAAGGAGGAGTACGTCCGTACCACCCTGTACCTTTCATTGGAGGAGTCGAGGGTGCGGAGCCCTAGGCGCTGGGGCCCGAACCGATAGAGGGCATACTCCTCCCCCTTGCGGACGTGGAAAAGCCGGTCGCTGCCCACCTCCTCCCACATCATGTCATCCATCTCAAAGGCGTACAGGGGATCGTCCAGCACCACTAGGTCGACAAGCCCGGCCTGGAGGTCGGCCACGTTGCGCCTGTCGTCCGATATCATCACCTCCGCCATGCCTTGCGGGTCGGCGGCGTTGAGGGCCAACAGGAGCATCTCCTCGGTCAGGGGGGTGCATGCGACGGCCAGGTCCGACCGCTCCCTTATTCTGCTCTGGAGCGCCAGCTGCTCCTTCGCTATCGTCTCCCCGAGTTCGTTCAGCACCGTCCCGCGGGCCCCGCAGTCCATGATGGGGGCGCCGGCCTTGACCTCCACCTGTCGGAGGTGCCTGCAGAGGACGGGGGCGGATATCCCCAAGGAGCGGGCGGCAGACCGCTGGGTGCCATTGAGATAGAGCGCCAGGATCGCCTTGGCCTGCTTCTCCGTGAGCGGGCGGCCGTTGACCTGGACGGTGAGCGAGGCTCGCACCTGGACCATGGCCCTGCATGCCTGTGGGGCTAGATTAATCCGCCGACCGGAGCGGGCCCGGGGCAAAGTTAATAGCCTGCGCCTGCTTCCGCGGCATGATGAAGGCGTCCCGTCTGTTGCTGGGCATCGGCAGCCCTATCGTTTGCGACGATGGCCTCGGGTTCCGGGTGGTGGAGGAGGTGAGGGCGATGGGCCTGCCGGACCTTGACGTGGACCAGCAGTCGGTCAGCGGCCTCGACCTCATCGAGATAATGATGGACTATAAGAGGGTGGTCGTGGTGGACGCCATCGTCACCGGTCGATACCCTGCCGGCACGGTCATGGTCCTGGAGCCCGAGGACTTCAAAAGCGCCCTGCACGGGACCAACCCGCACGAGGTCAACATCCACATGGCCATCGAGCTGGGAAGACGCCTTTCGCCGGAGCGCATGCCCCGGGACATTAGGTTCGTGGCCATGGAGGTCAAGGACGTGTGGACCGTCTCGGATGCCTTGACCGAGGATGTGGAGAGGGCCGTCCCTCTGGCCGTGCGGACCGTGCTCGAGCTTCTTGGCGATTAGAAGTCCAGGGACTGCATGCGCCTGGCGGTCGCCTCCCCCGCTTTCTCCGGGGCTAGCAGGACGGCGCACATCCTCTTCCTCTGGAAGACATCGTTCATGGCTCGGGCCACATCCTCCCGTCTCACCGCTTCGAACTCGCGGATGGATGCCTCGGCGTCCGCGACCTTGCCGCACGTGGCATACTCCTCCCCCAGCCAGTAAAGCCGGCTGTCCGTGCCCTCGAGCTTTCTGACCAGCATGCCCTTGACCCACCGCTTGGCCCTCCGCACCTCCTCCTCGGTGGGGCCCTGGTCCTTGAAGGCGGCCAGCTCCTTGGCCAGGGTCCTCATCACCCGGTCCAGCTTGCCGATGGAGGCGGAGAAGAATGTGTCGACGATCCCGCAGTCGGTGTACGATTGGGGGAACGTGCCTATATGATATACGAGCCCCTGGTCCTCACGGACGGTCTGGTACAGTCGGGAGGAGGTCCCCCCGCCCAATATTATGCAGGCGACGAGGAGCGCCTGCCGGTCTGGATGATCGCCTGGATAGCCTGGGAAGCCAAGCTCCACATAGGCCTGGTCCCCCTCCCTGGGGAAGACCTTGGTGCAGGCCTTCGGCTCCGGAGGGACCCTTTTCAGGGAGCGGGTGGCCGGGGGAAGCTGGTCGAAGGTTCCCTCCGTCCAAGAGACCACGTCCTCGGCCGAAACGTGCCCGGAGGCCACGATGTACATGTTCGGAGGGCGGTAGTGGTCCTCGAAGAAGCGCCGGAGGTCCCTGGCCTTCAGCTCCTTGACCCATTCCGGGCGACCGGTCTCGGTATTGGCCATCGGATGGCCCTCCCAGATGGTGCGGTCCAGGAGCACCCTGGAGTAGTCCTCTGGGTCGTCCTCGAGCATGCTGATCTCCTGCAGCACCACCCCTCGCTCGAGCTCCACGTGCTCCTCGTCGATCAGAGGCGCGGTCATCATATCGGCCATGAGCCCCTTCATCACGTCGAACGTCTCATCCAGCGAGAACACGTGGAACGACGTGCTCTCCTTTGTGGTATAGGCGTTCATCTCCCCGCCGGCGCCCTCCACGAGCTCCGAGAACTGCCGGGCGTTCCTTTTGTGGGTCCCCTTGAACATGATGTGTTCGAGGAAATGGGCCGTGCCGCAGAGGTCTTGGTCCTCGTCCCGGCATCCCACCTTGAAGTTGACCGAAAGGGCTGCGGTGCGTGAGCGGGGGACCTCCTCCACGATCACCGGCACGCCAGCAGTTGTACGGTGCAGCCCTGGTCCAGATTCAGCCACAGCCCTGGAACGCTTTCCCTGGATAATGGTTTTGGGGTGCGGGCACCGTCAACTATTAAGCCCCTGACCTACCTCTTCACGCGAGTGAACCCAATGAGCGAAGGCGAGATATTCATCCACGAGTATGGAGAGGTGGACCTCAAGGACGGCATGGCCATCATCGGCTTTCCGAGCGTGGGCCTCGTGAGCTCGATCGCCTCCAACTTCATCGTCCGCACGATGAGGCTGGAGCGCCGGGCTGCCATCATATCCAAGCACTTTCCGCCCTTCACCATCATCCATGACGGGGTACCCTCCCCTCCCGTCCGCATCTACGCCGGGCATAGGGACTCCGAGAAAAAGGGGGAGAGGTGCGAGAAGCTGGCCGTCATCACCTGCGAGTTCATGCCCCAGCCCGAGCTGATAAAGGAGCTTTCCGATGACATCCTGGGCTGGTGCAAGAAGAAGGGCATCGCCACCATCCTGACCCTGGAGGGCATAAACATGGGAGGGGAGGGGGAGGCCAAGGTCCTGGGGGTGGGCACCACCGAGCGGACCAGGGGGATGCTCACTTCCTACGGAGTAAAGGAGCTGAGAGAGGGCATGGTCATGGGCATCTCCGGTCTTCTGCTCTCCGAGGGGGAGAGGTATCAGATGGACGTCATATGCCTCCTGGGCTCCGCCCGTACGGACGTTCCCGATGCCCGGGGAGCGGCGAACCTCTTGGAGGTAGTGGGTGACATGCTACCGGAGATAAAGCTGGACCCCGAGCCGTTGATAAAGGAGGCCGAGCAGATCGAGAACGAGATGCAGAAGGCCATGGAATCGGTGCAGCAACCCAAGAAGCAGGTGGAGTACTCCCAACTCTACGGCTAACGCTAACCTCAGGCCTCGTCGGCCATGATGGCGAAGGTGGAGGGGTCCTTGGCCTCGAAGACCTTCTTCCCGACAAGGAACAGCTCCAGGCTGACCAGCTCGCCCATCAGCCTGTTGGCGCCGTCCACCACTGGAAGGTCGTTCAGATGGTCCTCGATCATGATCCTCATCGCTGCCGGGAGCCTGGTCTCCCGGGTCACCGTCCTTCCCTTGACCATGATCTCGTCCGCCCTCTCCTTCAATGTGTCCCGCAGGAAGCGGATGAAGGACATCCCGCCATATTCCCGTATCCCCAACCGGTAGCCCATCAGCCTCAGGATGGTCTCCGTGCTCACCGTGCCGGCGTACCTTCCGTCCTCCTCGGTGACGTAGACCTTGCGGGAAAGCGGGTTCGCGAGCATCTGGTCTATCACCGTTCCGATGGTAGCCCCTCTCTGCACCTGGGAGGGCTTCAGAACGACCTTGTCAAATACGTCTCCCACGGTGACGTCCTCGAACCTCTTCTCGCTTCGCGTCATGGCAAGTGATTCTGAACGGAGGTACATTATTATTTGGGCGCTTTTATGTTCCGAGGGAGGGAACGGCCCTAAAACCCCGTTCTGGGGAGGGTGGGGGCAAGGACCGGGGTGAAATGAATATATAGACGCTGGCCGCATACTGAATGCGGGATGGCTAAGCGTCGGTTCGTCAAGAAGGTCTGCCTGCTTGGAGATGGGGAGGTGGGGAAGACCAGCCTCATCCGACGGTATGTGCTGGACCAATTTGACGATCAGTACCTGCAGACCTTCGGGGCCAAGGTCAGCAAGAAGGTCCTGGAGCTTCAGGACGTGACCCTTACCCTGATGATCTGGGACGTTCTAGGCCAGAAGACCCAGAAGGCCCTGCATTCCACCTATTACGCCGGCGCGAACGGCGCCCTCCTCGTAGGCGACATGACCAGGCCCGAGACCGTGGAGCATCTCGAACATTGGGCGAGGGACCTGCGGGAGGTGGCTGGCGATATCCCGATCATCTTGCTCGGGAACAAGTGCGATCTCGACATGAGAATGGACATGACGGGACTGGAGAGGCTCGCATCCGCCCTCGGGTGCCGCTCGATGCTCACGAGCGCCAAGACCGGACAGGGGGTTCAGGAAGCCTTCCGAGCCCTGGGGGAAATGACCATGGAGGGTTGACATGGGCAAGGACATGCGCCCCTTCTTCGTCATGCCCGGCTCGGCCCTGAAGGACCTGCGCGAGGAGCTTCAGCTTCTGAACGGAGCGGACTCTGCGCGCACCATGGAGCGCTACGGTTATCGGGCCGGCGTGGGGCTGGTGCGCACCCTAGGCCTGGAGTGCGCGGACATCAGTGAGGCCAAGGCCATAATAGAGCAGGTGTGGACCGAGACGGGGCTCAGCAGGATGAGCATCGAGATGATCAACGAAACGGAGATAGTGATCACCTTCAAGGAGTCGGTGGAGGCGGAGAACGGGGACCATTGTGACTTCACCCGAGGGTACATCTCCGGCATCGTATCGTCCCTCATGCGCAAGCGCTATGATGCCTACGAGGCGTCCTGCCTCTCCGATGGGGCGGAGAAGTGCGTGCATGTGCTCACGCCCTCCACCACCTATCCGGCGGATAGGATGGATGCCACCAAGAGGGAGGGGGAGAGAGGGCGCAAGTACCAGCTGGAGCCGGGGACAGCCTACCTGGTGGAGTCGTCGTCCCTCGATGCAGCGTACCAGATGTACCGGGACCAGATCGAGGATGGTTGCACCGGCATGGTGCTCGCCCGTGAGTATCCGGAGAAGGTACAGAGGCTGTACGGCATCAAGGAGGGGGCAATCCTCTGGCTTTCGTACGAGAGGGGCAAGAGGTATGCCAGGGAGCCGACCGATATCCCCCTGATCTATAGCGAGATCAAGAACTTCTTCGAGGCCACCGGGCGCGCGGTGGTGCTGTTGTCTGGCCTGGAATATCTGATAAGCCAGAACAACTTCCTCAAGGTGCTCAAGCTCCTGCAGCTCCTGAACGACAACGTCTCCCTGACCGGCGCCACGCTCATCATCCCTGTCGTGCCTGAGGCGTTGAACCCCCAGGACGTCAAGATGCTGGAGCGTGAGCTGCGCGTGCTCGAGGTCGACTGAAGGCAAACCTTAAATCAGGATTGCGATTTACATCGCAATTATGAATTTGGTCCCTAAGAAATTTTTCGTCACCCAGGGAGCGGCCGTCAGCAAGGTTTCCGACCTCAACGCCTTCGACGAGGCGTTGATGAAGGCGCACATCGGAGAGCTGAACCTGGTGTCCGTATCCTCCGTCCTGCCCGTGGGGGCCAAGAAGGTCGCGGTGCGGGAGCTGCCCATGGGCGCCATCACCCATTGCGTCCTGGCCCAGATGAGGGGCGGCGAGGGGGAGATGATCTCCGCTGGGATCGCCTACGCCTTCCGCAAGGACGGCAAGGGCGGTTATGTCGCTGAAGGACATATGCACGGGACCAAGAAAGCGTTGAAGGAGGTGCTGGAGTGGAAGATGAACGAGATGTCCACCCTGCGAGGGATAAAGCTGATGCGCATCAACTACGCCATCGAGGAGCTCTCCATTCCCATGGACCATTACGGCACCTGCCTCGGCGCGCTCGTGTTCGTTGAGTACTGATGTACGCTGCCGTGGTCTGTCCACGGTGCCGCAAGGGCTTCGCAGTGGACCTGGAGCATCGGACCTCCTCGTGCCCGCACTGCGGGCGCCAGGTCCGCACGGGGCGAATGAGGGCGCGTTTCACCTCCCCCTCGGCGGTCCTCACCGCCCAGGCGGTGGCGGAGCTGAACCGCGGGGGGCGCGCCCTGAAGGGCTTCCATGGCAAGGTGGTGGAGGAAGGGGAGACCGCCCCGCCGCTCCCGCTGGAGGAGCTGGTCAAGGGGCTGGGGGAGTTCGACGTCAGGGGGCTGGAGGCGGCCTTGCGGGGGAGGATGGACGCCGAGGAGGCCTTACGCCGGCTGCTGGCCGTGGGCATGGTCTACGAGGTCTCCCCCGGCCGGTACCGGATGGCCTAGGAGGGGCTCCTGACGATCGTGGAGGCGAAGGATGCCCTTCCCTCGCCCTCCTCATATGCGATCACCCTCCATCCCTCCGTGTATATCGGAGTGGCCCCCTCGGGCAGGAAGGAAATGCTGATGTGGTGATAGGCGCTGTAAAGGTCGTCCGCGTCCCCTGTGTCCGTATACTCGCAGAAGAGGGTGGGCATCCACACAAGGAAGGCCTCGTTGACGGGGTCGATGGTCACGTTGTGCCCCCCATCGGCCGTGGGCATGAACATCTGGACCCATCCGTGCCCGCCGAGTTCTTCGTCCTTTCTGTCATAGATCGCCCCGAGCTGCACCCAGGCCGGCACCCCGGCCGAACGGGCCAGGGCGCAGAACAGCATCGACTGCTCATCACAGTCCCCCTCCCTGGCCCGGAGCGTCTCAACGGAGGACCTGGGCTCCCCTGGCGAGGGACCGTCAGGATATTCGATGTTCTCCACGATCCAATCGTAGATGGCCTTGGCGATCAGGTACACATTGGTCTCATTGCCCACCAATTCCTCGCGGAGGGATTGGATGGCGGGATCGTTCACGACTATCTTCCATTGATCGTCCAGATAGTTGTCCAGATAATATTGGGGGACCTCGTCCCTATCGAGCACGCTCCCCTCGTCGAGCTCCCAGACATGCCGGGCCTGAGCGACCTCGATGGTCATTTGCACGGTAAACATGCCGGTGAGGCCCTCCCCCTCCCAGACCATTGTATCGAAGGCGCCATTGTCCCGTTGCCTATCGTACTGAGGGTCCACAACGATGCCTTCCAGGACCTGAAGGGGAGCGCTGCCCTCGATCACGCTTGTAGGGCGGGGAAGGTGCACGGAGTAGCTGACGACCTGGGTCCCGTTGGCGTCCAGGATGACCGTTCGTTCAAGGGTCATGTGCACTTCCTCCGGGAATTGAGGGGAGAAGGGGTCAACAAGATATCACCGCAGGAAGTCCTGGGTGGGTGGGAGGAGCACTAGCAGCGCGACGACCAGCACCACCGCCACTGTCAGGATCGCCCTGCCTACCCTTCTCCGGTCCGGCATGCCCCTTCGTAGGCATTGCAGCTGGTTCATGCTTTCGTTTTTCCCATTGCCTTCAGGGCGTCCTTCACGACCGAAGGAAGGAGATGACGGTGCACCTGGATGTAATAGTACAGCACCAGGAGGGTGGCGAGGACCACCGAGGTCCAGGCCGCCAGGTCGCTGTCGACGTTCAGGGGCACGGCCATCAGCAGATTGAACCCGATGTGGAGCAGCCCGGCTTGGGCGAAGTAGCCCCATACCTCGCCGCGGGCGGAGCCGGTGCCGACCAATGCCCCGCATGAACCGTGCAGCAGCACCAATTGGACCCCGAGAATGACCACCATCACCCAAGCCATCGCCCCCAGTCCATCGGACTGCTGGATGGTTGAAAGGACCGCGCCGAAGGCCATGGTGCTCCCTATGCCCAGCCCCATGGACAGCCCGTAGAACGAGGTGTCCAGCCTGCGGGCGAAGCGGGGGAAGTTCAGTATGACAAGCTTGAGCAGCTCCTCCACGACCGCGAAGAGGAGGGCGAACAGCAGGTACCCGAGATCAAAGTAGGATTGGAGTACGTAAACTATGACGCCGATGACCATGCCCACCGCCAGCATCAGGAACAGTTTGCGGTCGTCGAAGAAGGGCCTCTCCACCCTGGGGTACGTGTAGTCCTGAAGGGTCCAGAACAACAAGGCCAGGGCTGGACCTATCCCCAGGGCTGCGGCCAACATCATCGTCCAATCCATGGTCGGGTCGCCCCACCCCGGTCCGATTATTTAACGCCTGCGTACACAGGCTTCCCATCCCCGGCCTGGACCAGCTTATCGTAGTAGTGGGCGACGACGCATGCCTTGGCGCATTCCCCGCACTGCTGGCACTGGCGCTCGTCCACCTTGAGCTGCCCATCGGCGGTGATGGCCTTGAACCTGCAATTGCGCTCGCATATGCGGCAGGAGGTGCAGAGCTGTCCTCTCAGGAACGCCTCCGCCCCTGCCCGGAACAACCTTTCCGCCTCTTCCTTGGTAGGGGCTATGGCGGAGATGTGCCCCCCTCCGAACATCTTCAGGGTCCCGCCCTTGGTCTTGACCATCACCACCTCGAACTCCGGGGAGAACTTCACCTTCCCAACGGTCTTGAGGGCCTCCGCCACCTGCGAAAAGTCCCTCTTGCGGGGGATGGTCAGTACCCCTTCCATCGAGAACCCGCCTGCCACGCAGGGGCTGGCCCCCTTGGAGATCCTAAGCTCCATGCTGTCGTTCCTCATCTGCGGCACCTTCATATGCAGCTCATCGGCCACCAGCCTCATCTTGGGCGGCAACGCCTTCCAGCGCCAGAACCCGTAGCGGACGAAGTCCGGGGAGACCCCGACCCGTTCCCCCCATTCCCCCAGCCAGCGCTCCCATTCGGAATACAGGTCCGGATGAAGCTGCCGTACCGCCCGCCATTCGCTGCCCAGGCAGGATGCGCACAGGTAGCAGCCTATGCGCTCAAGGTCCTGCTCGTAAAGGGGATTGTACTCCAGACCTTCCATCCAGATATACCCCCAGACCTCGGCGGCCCTCCAATCCCGGATCGGGTTCAGGACGGTCTGGTTGGGGACGAACGGGTTCCGTTCGACGAACCCGATCCTCGAACGCGCGAAGGACTCCAGGGCGCGGTTCCCCTCCACGGTGACCGTGCCTTGGCGATAGTTCTCCTCGATCAGGGCCGTCAGGGGTCCCAGCTTGCACACCTTGCAGCACCATCGGAAGTCCTTTGCCGGCGGGCCGAAGGCGCCTACGTTCTCCCAGAACGCGTTCCCCGCCTTGGCGACCCTGAGCCTCTCCCCTCTGGACCTGGCGAAGGAGCGCACGTATTGAACGGTCTCCGGGAACTCGAGGCCGGTGTCGATGAACAGCAGGTCGAACCTCCCAAGCGCCTTCTTCGTCAGGCCGTAGCATGCCAGGGAGTCCTTGCCTCCGGAGAAGGACAGGGAGATCGGCAGGGCGCTGTTGTGGGCGAAGGAGCGCAGGTCGCTGATGGCGGCGGCCTCCAGCTGGCGGAGGTGCTTCTGGTTGGCCTTCACGAAGTCGTTCCAATCCGCCGGCACCAGGGGGAAGGGCACGTCCGCCTTGCAGACGTCCCGAAGGTGGACGACCTTTTCCCCTTCCTTCATATGATCGGAGCCGACGCGGGCCTCCCCCGCCGCGACTGTATTGCCCATGACCACGACCACGGGGTCCCCCGCCTTGAGGTCGCCGAGCACCTCTAGGACATCCGCCCCGTCCAGCTTCTTCCCCTTGAGATGGCCCGGCGGCCTCCTGGCCCTGATCACCCCCTTCCGGGCGGCCTTCGCCAGCAGCGCCGCCCCCTCGGCCTTGAGCTCCAGCACGAAATCGTCCCTCACCAGCTCGAAGCGGATGACCGCCACCACCCGCCCGTCCAGCACCACCTCGTCGGCGCGGTCCTCCCCCGCCACCTTGTTCAGGAAGACGTTCCTGGTGCGGAGGAGGCCCGAGGTCCCGAAGTGCCTCTGGAAGAGCTCGGCCACGGTGTCCACGCCCTTGCCGAAGCAGGGACGGATGTCCCCGGGGGCGGATACCTCGAACTCCCTTCCTGGACGGCCGCAGATCCCGCAGACCTCCCCGAGGACCAGGGTGCCGCATGTATCGCACCACCGGAAGCGTACCTTGCCGTGCTGGTAGTTGCTCATTTCCCCAAGCTATCCCTCGCCGATGTACTTCAAGCTTGTCCTACGCCGGGGACGGGCAATATATATCTAGTAGGTGATGCGCTCGGCGTCCGAGATGTATGATGAATACGGGAACCTGGTCATTCCCCGCGGCTATGGGCGCATCCATTTCAGCCGGCAAGAGGTCGTTCAGATCCTGATAAGCGTGGCGGTGCTCACCATCGCCTTCACTGTCGTCCTGCTCGGGGGGCTCTTTGGAGACCTGGAAAGCCTGGACACGGTGGTGTGGCTCTTCGCCCTGGGCGTATCGGCGGTGGTATCGATCACCGGCTTCCTGCTGCATGAGCTGGCGCACAAGTTCGTCGCCCAGCGCTATGGTGCCTGGGCGGAGTTCCGCATGTATCCCCTGGGGCTGCTCATGGCCCTGCTCTTCAGCTTCCTTGGTTTCCTCCTGGCCGCCCCCGGGGCCGTTTTCATCTCCGGCCGGATCAACAGGAAGCAGAACGGCGTGATCTCCCTGGCCGGTCCAGCCACCAACATCGCCTTCGGAGGGGCGTTCGTGGCCCTGTGGCTCGTGTTCCCGGACGCGGGCATCTGGAGCACCGCCTTCAACCTGATCGGCCAGCTGTCGCTTCTGCTGGGAGTGTTCAACCTACTCCCCTTCGGCCCCCTGGACGGCAGGAAGGTGTGGTCCTGGAGCCCGGCCACCTGGGTGATGGCGATGGCGGTCGCGGCGGCCCTGCTGATGGTAAGTTGGGGCCTCTTCATCTGATCGGGCCGGGGCACGGGTAGCGAAGGTCCCGGATGATCCCTCCCTCCCACTGCATGAGCTTGCCGGGGTTCAGGATGTTCTGGGGGTCCAGGGCATTCTTGATGGCCAACATGGTGCGCCACGCGTCCGGGCGCTCCCGCATCATATAGGGTGCCTTGGAGATGCCGACGCCGTGCTCCCCCGTGACCGTGCCTCCCAACGCTATCACCGTGTCGTAGATCTGCCCGACCGCCCTCTCTCCCCTCTTCCAGGAGTCCTCCGAGCAGGGATCGAGCAGCATCTTGGTGTGCAGGTTGCCATCGGCCGCGTGGCCGTAGGTGCCCACGATCACCCGGTTCTCCTCTGCGATGCGATGGAACGCCACCACGGCCTCCGGGACCTTGGACACGGGGACGGCCATGTCATCCGCCAGGGACACGGAGACGAGATCGTCGCCGAGGCGGCTCAGG
>JAJFUR010000067.1 GCA_021372335.1 Methanobacteriota archaeon | reverse complement strand
GACCGCCTGAACAGCTCCGAGGAGGCGGGCCTCATCGCCAGCTACGTTTGGGACTGGGGCGACGGGAACAGCACCACCGTGCTCATGGGCGAGAACCAGACCGTCACCCACACCTGGACCAAGGCCGGGACCTTCCAGATGTACCTGAACGTGACCGATGTGGCCAACCACACCACCAGCAAGCCGGTCGCCGTGAGCGTGCGGGACACCGTCCCGCCCACGGTCAAGTTCTCGATCAAGCTCAACGACACCGTGGTCACAAGCGCCAAGGAGAACCAGACGTTGACGTTCGACGCCTCGGCCTCCAGCGACGCCAGCGGGATCGCGAGCTACCTCTGGGAGTTCGGCGATGGGACCAACAGCACCCTGGCCTCCCCGACCCACAAATACCAGGCCATCAAGACGTTCACCGTCAAGCTGACATTGACCGACAGTGCCGGCAACTCCGCCAACACCACCTACAGCCTGGTGGTCGGGTCCTCGGCCCGTCCGGACCTGCGGGTGGGCACCGTGGACTTCGAGCCTGACAGGTTCACCGAGGGCGAGGCCGGCTACATCTACGTCAACGTCACCAACGTGGGCACCGCGAGGGCGGAGGGAATATACGCCCGGCTGTGGAAGCTCAACCTCGATGGCACAAGAACCGGCCTGACGGACGAGAGCGTCCTCCTGGTGAACGGCACCGAGGCCACCTATCTCGAGGTGGGGGAGACCGGCGTCCTGCGCTTCAAGCACACCTTCGGCTCCAAGGGCGACTACACCCTGCAGGTGAACGTCAGCGCCAGCAACGAGGTCTCCTCCAAGTTGACGGACAACTCCGCCACCGTCTCCCTGACGGTGGAGGAGGCCGGTTGGAAGACATGGCTGCTGTACGGCGGCATCTTCGCCGTGATCATCGTGGTGGTGGTCCTGTTCTTGTTCAGGAAGAAGCTGCCCAAGATCTCCGGCAAGAAGAAGGCCCCCGCGCCCCCGGCCAAGAGGAAGTAGGCAAAACCTTTTCCCTTCTCTTTCTTCTTATTCCATTGAATGCTGCGGCTCATCGATTCCGGGATGTGCGACCCTCTCTATTCCGTCGCCTTGGAGGAGGTCATCCTGGAGTCCTGCTCCAAGGGCCTCATGCCCCCCACGCTCCATCTTTATGTCCGGGACAGGCCCACCATTTCCCTGGGCTACTTTGAGAAGGCGAGGGCGGTCGTGGACGAGGAGGCGCTGACGAGCGGTGAGGTCTTCCTCGTCCGCAGGATGTCCGGCGGGAGCACCATCTACACCGACCAGGGGCAGCTGATCTTCTCCCTCACCGTGGACCAGGGCGCGGTGCCCCGACCGGAGGACGCCTATGCGCTCACCTGCACCGTGCTGGTCAGGGCGCTGAGGGCCTTGGGGGTACCTGCCGAGCACAAGCCGCCCAACGATGTGGTGGTGAACGGCAGGAAGATCTCCGGAAGCGCCCAAACGCGCAAGCGAGGGATGCTCATGGTGCACGGCACAGTCCTTGTGGACACCGACCTGGACCGCATGGTCCGCGTGCTGCGGCCCCGGCAGGACAAGCGTTCCAGGACGAGGGAGCAGCTGACCTGCCTGAGAGAGGAGCTCGGACGGCCAGTGGACATCGGCGAGGTGAAGGAAGCGGTCGTGCTGGCCTTCTCCGAGGGATTGGAGCAGAGGCCGGTCCGCATCCCTGTCAATGAAAGGGAGAAGGGGCGGGTGAAGGCCCTTATTGAGGAGAAGTACGGGAAGGAGGGGTATATCCTCCAGTTCTGATCACTGAAAGTTCTCCAGGTCCAGGAACGCGAACTTCCTCCCGTCCATGAAGAACCCCACCTTCTTGTGCAGCATGACCGCCTCCTTGCTGTCCGGCATGATCACGCTCTGCACGGCCTTGGCGCCCTTCTTCTTAGCGTCCAGGGCAGCGCGCCGGAGCAGCTTGAGGCCCACCCCCTTGCGCCGGTGCTCCGGATGGACGCCGATGTTCTCGATCCAGAGGACCTTCTCGATGTTGTTGACATAGCGGATGATCTGGGCGAAAAGAAAGCCTATCACCTGCCCCTGCTCCACGGCCACATAGCTCATCCCCCCGTCCCGGTAGAATTCGAAGGAGTCCTTGGCAGAGGCCCCCAACTGCTCCACGAGCTCCGCCGGTAGGTCATCCCAGTTCTTCCGCAGCGATCCTTCCAGATACTCCCGGACGCAGAACAGCTCCAGCGTCCTCACCTGCGGTTTGTCCTCGTCCTTGAGCTTCCTTATCTCCACCATCACATCTCCTCCGGAGCGGCTATTCCCATGGTCACCAATGCGTTTCGCAGCGCCCAGCGGGTCGCCTCCACCAGGCAGAGCCTGGCGTCCTGGTGCTCTGACCTGAGCACCGGAACGGCGCCATAGAACTGGTTCAGGGCAGAGGCCAGCTCATGCCCGTATGTGGGGAGCATGTTGATGCGCCGCTTGTCCCCCGCCTGCCGAACCACTTCCTGGAACTGCGCCAAGGTCCATATGAGCCTACGCTCGTATGGGTCGGTGAGCACAGATACGTCAGCGCTTTTATTAAAATCTCCCGCTTTCCGCAGGATGGAGCAGCATCGGGCATGCGCGTACTGAACGAAGGGGGCGCTGTTGCCCTCAAAGTTCAGGGCCTCCTCCCACTTGAACACCAGCTGCTTCTCCGCCTGCACCCTGATGATGTTGTATCGGACCGCCCCAACGCCAATGTCCCGGGCGATCCTGCGTTTCCGTTCGTCGTCGAGGTCGGGGCGGCGGGAGCAGACCTCCTGGTAGGCCCGGTCCACCGCCTCCTCCAGCAGATCATCCAGATAGACCACGACGCCCTTCCGCGTGGACATACGCCCCTCTGGAAGGGAGACGAATGAATAGAAGATGCACTCCGGGGCCCGATCGCATCCCAGGATCCTCAGGGCGCAGGCGAGCTGCTTCTGCCCCAGCTTTTGGTCCTCCCCCAGAATGTTGAGGACCTCATCCGCCCGCTTGAACTTGTCCAGATGGTACGCCAGGTCCCGAGTGGTGTAGAGGGTCGTGCCATCCTTCCGGGTGAAGAAGAAGCGGGTGTCCCGCCCGTGTACGCCAAACCCCTCCAGGTTCAGGTAATAGGCGCCGTCCTCGATCGCCGCATAGGGGGAGGCCTTGAGCCTCTCCACCACCCGGTGGGCGCTGCCGTCCAGGATGAATTGGGACTCATAGATGTAGCGGTCCAGGTGCACGTCCGCCCCGCTCAGGCTCTCCTTGATGCCGTCTAGCATCAGATCGACCGTCCGGCGCACCTTGGCGATGACCTCCAGGTCCCCCGCCTCGAACCGCTGCGTCATCGCCGCGACCGCATCGGCCACCTCCTCGGAGGCTTCCATCAGCCTGTTGGCCGCTTGGTAATAGCCGACGAGCCGATGGTCGGTCTTCTCGCGGTCCGAGGGCGGGACGTCCTTCTCGGTCAGATGCTCCAGGGCCCACGTCAGCAGCACCACCTGCTTCCCGACGTCGTTCACGTAATACTCCGTCGAGACCTCATGGCCGCACATGCGCAGGCACCTCGCCAGGGTGTCCCCGATCAGGGGGTTCCTCGCCCTGCCAACGTGGATGGGCCCCGTGGGATTGACGGATGTATGCTCCAAGAGCACCTTCCCTGGGCGCGGATCGCCCCTCCCGAAGTCCTCCCGGCGCTCTAAGGCATCCTTGATGACCAGGGCGCTTAGCACCGCCTCGTTCACCCTGAAATTGATATAGCCCTTGTCCGCCCAGACCTTTCCGATGCGCTCGTCCGGGTGGATCCTGGCGCTCAGCTCCTCGGCGATGGCCGAGGGCGCCTTCCTCAACCGCTTGGCGAATTGGAAGCAAGGAAGGGCAAGGTCGGCCAGCTCATGGTCCGGCCTCTCCAGGGCGATCTCCCCGCTGAACCCCATGGCGGCCAGCTCGGCGGCCACCTTGGCCCTGATGTGCTCCTCGAAATGACCTAGGGCGTCCATTTACACACCTATGCTGAACCTGAGCAGCCCGGCCATCCCGCCGAACGCCTTGAGGAGCATCTCTCCCTCCTCCGACTCCGGGGAGATGAGCTCGACCTTCGTGCCCATGAGGCCCGCCCGGTCGAACAGGTCGTCCACGAGGTCGATGTCCTTGGTGACCGTGCCGACGGTCCCGCACTTCGGGCAGGCCATCATCAGCCCTTCCGGGCTCTTGTCGAGAGTGACCTCCAACGTCCCGCAGTTGGGGCAATCGAGGGTCACCCTTCGCTTCCGCAGGCCTTCCGAGACCAGGAGGGTATCCACCGCCCCGTTCTTTATGGCCTGGCGGATCTGCTCCTCCCCGTAGACGGAAAGCCCGCCCTCCGTCTTCCGGACCTCGTTCAGGAACTGCTGTATGTAACGCTTCTCCCTCATGAGGTCCAGGTCGTAGAGCTTGTCCTTGGCCTTCTCGACTAGTTCCTTGAGCCCGTATTCGTCCGTATACCCGGTGTCGAAGGTATCGATGATCTTCTTGGCCAGCTCATGATGCAGGTATCCCTCCTTCACGAAGTAGTCCTTCGTTGGCCCAGGCCCCCCGATCAGGATGCCCTGCAGCCCCTCCATGTTGAGGAACGTCTCCGTCATGATGTCGCTGACCTTCTTGTAGTACTCGTTGGCGGAGATCTCGATCAGCCGTTCGAACCGCTGGGCGGACTGCCCCCCCATCCTATGCTTGGAAGGGACGAGCGAGGGAAGGTTCCGGACCACCGAGATGCGCCTCCCCCGCAGGATGCCTATGGTGGCCTCGCTGCGGTCGATGACCAGCAGGCCGAACACCTTCTTGTCCACCAACATGTCCAGCAGCGGTTCAAGGTAGAAGTCCGAGTCGCATCGGTACACGAAGGTGGTGATGGGCTCCGGCGGCTCGAGCACATACTGCACCATCCTCGTCTGGTCCCCCGTGGTCGAGACCTCGCCCACGAAGAAGATGACCCCGTTCGCCGGGGGCGCCTTGAAGTACTTCAGCCTCGCCAAGATGGATTGGATAGCCCCCTGGACGTTCTTCCTGGTGCCCTGGGACTTGATGTTGGAGGATTGGGAGAGCTCCTCCCTCAGGTAAGCGGCGACGTCGGAGATCTGCTTGTTGGGCGGGACGTATACGGATATGAGCTCGGTGCCCCGGCCCTTGAGTTCCTTAATCTCCTCCAAGGCCCTCTTGAAATCGTACTTCTGGCGATCGGAGAGGGTCTCGCCTGCTACTTCATCCATGATCCAACGACCTATCCTTTTTTTAGGTGAAAACGGTTCTCACTTATATCTGTTGGTATGCAAATGGACAAGGTAGTGGTCTCCCTCGGTGGCTCAGTGATAGTGCCAGACGATGACGATGATATCTTCCTGAAGAGGTTCGCGGAGATGGTCTGGTCCCTGTGCGACCGCTATCAGCTCTACCTGGTGTGCGGGGGAGGGAGGATAGCCCGCTACTACATCAAGGTCGGCAGGGCGCTAGGCCTGCAGGAGAGCGATCTGGACGAACTGGGCATAATGACCACCCGCATCAACGCCACGCTCGTCGCCCGCGTCCTGAGGGAGAAGGGCATCGACAAGGTCCCAACTGACATTCTGGAGGCGCATCGCATGGAGAGGAAGGGCAAGGTGGTGGTCATGGGGGGCACCGTTCCCGGGCACACCACCGACGCTGTCTCGGCCATGCTGGCGAAGGAGGTCAAGGCCGTCCGCATCGTCAACGGCACCTCCGTGGACGCCGTCTACACGGCTGACCCGCGCAAGGATCCCAAGGCGGAGCGCCTGCCAAGGCTCACGCACCAACAGCTGTACGAGCTGGTGAACGTAGGGCTGCACGGGGCAGGACCATCCAACGTCTTCGACAGGCTGGGAGCGCAGATCGCCCGCGATAACCATATTGATATCTACATCGTTGACGGGAGGGACCTCGCCGATATGAGGGCGGCCATAGAGGGGAGGCCCATCAAAGGGACGGTGGTTTCAGATTAACCCATTCTCAAATGAAGGACAGGGAAGGGCGAAGGGCGGGCGGAGGGAGGAGTCTCCTAAAAAGAAAGGGCGGCCAGCCCCGCCGGCTCCGCAGCCCCCGAGGCCGCGCTCCAGCATGCCGCAGGTGCAGCATGACGCCATA
The DNA here is from genome assembly GCA_021372335.1 of Methanobacteriota archaeon. Taxonomy (GTDB): domain Archaea; phylum Thermoplasmatota; class Thermoplasmata; order Methanomassiliicoccales; family UBA472; genus UBA472. Next base: position 18,652 of record JAJFUR010000067.1, on the reverse strand, counting down.
TTGGCGGGGGGAGCGCTCACGATCATCGGAGGCCTGCTCATGCTGATGTCCGCCTTCATGCCCTGGGTCAGCATGCAGGACGATGGCCAATGGACGCTATGGGCCCTCGACCTGCTCCAGCGCGAGCTTCTTTATACGGTCATCCCAGCCGCCTCCACCATCGGGGCCGCGCTCGTGGCCACGGCCTCCCTGGTCCTGTATCGGGTGTTTGAGTCGCACCGTCCACTGAAGGCGCTTCCGATCATCCAGGCGCTCATGGCAATGGCCAGTTCCCTGCTCGCCATTGCCTCGATCATCCTGCTGAACCAGGAATACCAAGGGACCGGTGCGCTGTACGGGGCCGGAGCGTTCACCAGCGTGGTCGGCGCCATCCTGGTCATGGCCGGGGCCCTATTGACGCATGCCATGTCCGGACGCAGGCCCAAGGCCTCCGCTACCGGCTTCCAGGCATTGGCGGCCCGAAGCAAGGGGCCCGTGGGCAGAAGGGAATGGAAGCCTCCTGAGACCGCGGTGAAGGCGCCGAGGTGCCCCTCCTGCGGAGAGGAGCTGAGGCCAGGCTGGAAGGCCTGCCCCAACTGCGGCTATGCCCTCATCAGCGAGGAGAGGGAGGGCAAGGGGTCGCTCTAGAGGTCCTGCAGGTCAGCCCCCTCGAGCACCCTGAGCCCCGCCCCTTCGAACAGTTCGCCAAGCCGCCTCGCCTCTGGCCGGGAGAACGATTTCCTGTGGATGTAGACGGCGGAGGTCCCGCTTGCGCCCGCGGCCTTGCCCACGATCTCCAACACCTCGTTGTCCCCCTTTCCATCGAGGACATGCTTGGCCACCATGTGACCGAAGCGCACCCTCTTGGCGAGGGTGACCTCCGTGAAGCGGGGAGCGTAATGGCCCCCGCCCACGCCCACCACCGTCGGCCCGTCCGCAGGCACCCATCCCAGAAGGGCGCGGGTCACCGCCTTTCCGGCCTCCTGGTTGCCCCATCCCCCCTCGTCACTGCCGATCTCCACGAAGGTCGTTGGCATCTCCAGGTAGGGACCGTGATGCGTGACCTCATAGGACACCTCGAAGGGTAGGCCCTTTGCGCTTACCGAAAGCGCCCTCAGCAATCCGCTCATGAAGGCCGGCGAGGCTGGGACGAGCGTCCCGTCCCTACCGCCATATTCGGCCCTCCCGAAGTTGCCGATGGGATGTACGGTCAGGGTCGGCCTTCCGGAGGCGGCCCGATGCTTGGACAGGAAGACCACTTCCCCTATCTCCACCTCAAGCGCCTCTCCCACCAGCCGGTCCACGTGGTCCAGGTGCAGATGGAGGTCATCGAAGGACACCATGAGCATATCCCGCAGCCGGTAGCACCGCTGCCCCCGAAAGGTGCCGCATTCCCGCCATTCCCCCATCTCCAGGAGACGATCCCTGATGTTGAGGCTCGCAGGGTCAGGGGCGCTGGCGACCAACAGGCGCATAGGCCGCCGATAAGTTACGGGATTAATACATTTATGGCGTCCCTCTGATCCGCCAGCCTTCCCGATCATCGGCCTTCATGATTATCAAAAATGCTACATGTAACCAAATTCAGTTTAATTCATACGATCATCATTGATCAGGATTGCAATGGCAACGCCGATCACTGTAGGGGAAAGGATCGTACTCCATCTTGCCCAATACTCAAAGCATATGAACGATTTTGATGCCCCGTTCGAGGTAAGCCAGGACGGCATCGGCGAAGCGCTCCGCATCTCCCGGGCGCACGCCGCCATCGAACTGAAGAAGCTCAAGGAGGCAGGAACGGTGACCGAGCGGATAGCCCATATCAGGGCAGGGCCGGTCAAGCGCAAGGTCTACTTCCTCACCGAGGCAGGGGAGGCCAAGGCCAGGGACCTGAAGGACTTCGCCAACAGGCAAGGCATCGAGCTCTCGCCCCTGCTGGACCTGAGGAAATGCAAGGGGGAGGAGCTCTGGGCCCAGCTCAATCCGGATTCCCGCGCCCTCTTGGCCAAGGCCGTGGTCTTCCGTAAACCGTTCAAACGCTCCGCGCTTCCACAGACGACGATCAGCCTCCTTCCGGAGGACAAGGAGGGCATGGTGGACATGCCCCCCGCCCTGCGCGAGTCCATCCCCCGGCTCATGGACAGGGGTGCCTTGAGGGAGGCGCACAGCTTCGCTGCCGATTACTGGTTGGAGGAAGGGGACTATGTGGAAAGGCTACATCACCTGTTACAGGCGAACCGCACCCTGGAGGCCCAGATGCTGCTCTCCAATCGGGGGTGGCAGATGGCGTTGACCGGCGGCCCGGAACTCCTGGCCAGCCTGAAGGAGCTGGACCACGTGCTTCCGCGCTACGCCCGGGAGATAAGAAGGGTCAAGGGGGAGACGGCCCTGCGCAACAGGGACGCGGCGTACGGCCTCCTCGTGGCGGAGGAGATGCTGGCGTCCGGGGACGCGGACGAACGCCTGGAGGGAGCGGCCCTGAAGGGCCGATCGCTCCTGATCGATGGCAAGGCCCAGCCCGCGTTGGACCTTCTACTGGAGGTTAGGAAGGCCAGGTCCGACCCGTTGCTCGATTGCGACATCGCCAAGTGCTACAGTCTCCTGGGGCAGAAGGAGGAAGCCCTCCAAATGGTCGAGGCCATAGGCCGGAGGGGCGGCATCGAGGACCCTGACGTGCTGGAGGAGGTGTACCATCGCAAAGGCCAGGTGCTCGCCTCCTTGGGCAGGTACCAGGAGGCCATAGCCAACCTGAGCAAGGCCATAGGACTGGCCAGGCCTGGGGACAAGCGGGAGATATTCAAGGCGATGGCAGCCTGCTACGAGGCCCTGGGGATGGACGAGAAGGCCCGGGAGTACAATCGCAAGGCGGTCAGAAGATCGGGCTCTGCCTGAGCAGCTCCATATCGGTGATGTAGAGTTCGCGAATGTCCTTCAGATTCCATCTGAGCATCGCGAGCCGTTCGAACCCCAGGCCCCAGGCCAGCACAGGGTGCCTTACGCCCAGCGGGCCTGTGACCTCGGGGCGGAAGACGCCCGCCCCGCCTAACTCCATCCACGAGCCGTTGTAGAGGATGTCGACCTCGAGGGACGGCTCGGTGTAAGGGAATGGGCCCGGGCGGACGCGCACCTTGTCGAACCCCATGCGGCGGTAGAACTCCTTCAGCCAGCTGACCAGCATGTCAAAGCTGGCCCCCTCCTCCATGATGATGCCCTCAATCTGCATGAACTCGGGCAGATGGGTCATATCGATGCTCTCGTTCCGGAAGATGCGGGAGATCGAGAACACCTTTGCAGGAGGGTCGGGGTGCTTGGCGAGGTACTTTACGGTATTAACGGTCGTATGTGTGCGAAGAAGAGCCTTTTCCGCCTCCTCGCGGGACCACGCGTACCGCCAGCCGAGCGAGCCGGTGTCCCCCCCGTCCTCGTGCACGGCCTTGACCCGTTGGACGATCTCCTCATCCTCCAACGGCAGCCGGCTGGGGCTCTTGAGGTAGAAGGTGTCCTGCAGGTCCCGGGCAGGATGGTCCTGGGGGGTGAACAGCGCGTCCATGTTCCAGAACGCGGGCTGAACATATTCGTCGTCGATCTCGGTGAACCCCATCTCGATCAGGATGCGGCGCACCTCGTCGGCTATCCTGGTCAGGGGATGCTTCTTGGCCGGATAGCTGCAGGGAGCGAAGGTCCGGATGTCGTACTTCCGGAACGCGGCCCCCTTCCACTTCCCCGTCTGCAACAGCTCAGGGGTAAGCTGGGCCACCTCGTCGGTGATCTCGATGCCCTGGGCCACGATCTCCCGGCCGAGCTTGGTGAGGCGTAGGACCCTGGTCACGACCAGCCTTTCCTGGAGGACGCCCCTGCGGGCCTTCAGCAGCTCCAGGGCCGCCTGGTCCACGTCGTCCTCGAAAAGGTCCTCCCTCGCCAGCCTCTTGAGGAGGGCCTCGTCAGGCATCTCCGCCGCAAGGCATTTCCTCCCCTCCGCACTGAGGCGGAGCATCGGCTCCGCCCCCGACCTATCTAAGTTGGCCAGCCCCTTCCTGAGCAGCCAGCCGATGGCCATGGACGACTCCTCCTTGCCCAGCGCTGTCTCCAGGGCCTTCACCCCCAGGGAGCCGTCCTGTTCCCCCAGGAGCATGAGCGCCCGCCGCTCGGGAACGCCCTTCTCCGCCAGGGAGCGGTCCTTGAGGCTGTAGGCCTTCCGGGCGCTCTCCTCGATCTCCACCGCCCCCTTTGACTGAAGCCAGGAGGCGGCGTTCATGACCTCGACAAGCTGTTGGAAGCCCCCTTCCTCGAAGATCCTCTCAGGCGATGCCCTGCCGTCCAACCTCTGCAGGGCCACCAGGACCTTCTTCTCGGAAGGGCTCAAGCCTTCCAACACCTCGGCGGCGTTCATGTCCTACGGGATTTGGTCGTCGATATATGTTACTTATGGGCTCTTACGGGCCCGGCGTACGGGCGCCCTACGGACCGCCCCCCGCATCTCATTGGGATCCCAGGAGAACCCCTTGCCCATAGCTCCCTTGATGTCCACCACCGGGGTTCCAGGGAACGCATCCAGGCCCCTGACAGTGAGCACGTTCCCCTTCCGCTCGAGCAGCTCGACCCTCGTCAGCCCTATCGGGGTCGGCCTCCGGGGGCTCCGGGTCCCGAACAGCCCGGTGAGCGGTATGGACGGGTCTCCCTTGGGGTGCACCTTGAGGTCGAACCCTTCGCTGCGGTCGAAGAGGAAAAGGACGTCCAGCTCCTTCAGCAGTTCGATCCGGTAGAGCCCCTCCGCGAACTCCGGGCGCACCTCTATCTCCGAGACGTCCCCATGCACCGAGACCACCCGACCGATGACGGTCAGGAGGTGCTCGGGAGCAGGTACTCGTGGAGGCGCTCCTTCGCCTCCTCCCTCTTCCTCTGATGCTCCTCCAGGAACGCGTTTATCCTCTGGATCAGCAGCTGTTTGCACTCCCCGCACAGAACCTCCCCCCTGCGGCACCTGTCCGCAAGCTCATCCAACGCCCTGTCGTCCTTCTCGAAGAGATAGTACTCGTACTTGAACACGGAACAGACCTCGGGCTTGCCTCCCAGCCTCCGCTGCTCCTCCACCGAGACCTGCCCGCCGGTGAAGGCGTTGCCTATCTTCCTCTTGACCTCCTTAGGCCGGTCAGTGGTGAATATCGTGGTCTGCGGTTGGGAGGACGACATCTTGTCCGCCCCGGTAAGACTGGGAAACATCTTGTTGTAGATCAGCGCCGGCTTGGGGTACCCCAACAATGGGGCGACATCCCTGGCCACCCGGAAGTGGGCGTCCTGGTCGATGCCGCAGGGAATGAGGCAGGGCGTCCTCTTGCCATAGAGGGCCCCCTCGATGAAGCAGGGCGCCGATTGGATGCTCGTGTAGAATATGCTTCCGATGTTGTTACTGTTGTCGAAGCCGAACACCGCCTTGGCCGTGGAGAAGGTCACCCGCTTGGCCACCTGCAGGGCCAGCGGATAGAGCAACCCGATGTCCTTGGTGTCGATGATCACCTTGGTGCTCTCCGGCTCGAAGCCCAGGGCGATGAAATCCAGCGCGTTCTCGTAGGCGGCCTCCTTGGTATCGTTCAAGCTCAGATTCTCGTTGAAGAGGAACTTCTCGTCGTCCGTGAGCTGGAAGTACATGTTGACCTTGAACAGGTCTTGTAGGTACCGGTTGAACATCCACGGCATTAGATGCCCCAGATGGGTCCCTCCCGAAGGTCCCCGGCCCGTGTACAGGAAGAACCTGTTGCCCGCATCGTACTGGTCAAGCAACCAATCGAAGTCGCGATGCGAGTAGACGACGCCCCGACGGAGCATCGGATGCAGCTCCCCGTACTTGGCCATGCGGTCCAGCAGGTCCTGCTCCACCTTCTTGGTGCCAAACCTGGTGATCAGCTGGTCGTAATCGATCTCCCCCGTCACTTCCCAGGGGGTGACCTTGAAATCGCCGTTCATCATTTCCAGGCGGCAGGAACGGCTTCCTGGTTCAAAAGGCTTATTGAGCCTTGCTCGCGTTCGCCCTGGCCATCTCCCGCGCCCGGACCAGGAACTTGGCAAGGTTGGCCGTGCCGCAAGGCCGGTTCTCGTGGCGGAGGCCAAGCTCCTCGGCGAACTTGCGGGACAGCCTTTCATAGCGCTCCCCGTCCCCGACGTCAGTGTCCACGTAAAGGCAGCGCTCGTAGTTCTCAAAGAGCATGTCCAGGAAGTACTTGGGCTCGTAGCCCTGATCGACCATTGAGTCCAAATGCAGCTCCTTGATGGCCCCATCGATCCCCCTCAGGGCCCACCCGGGGGTGTTGAACCAGGTCCCTCCGCATAGGCTTTTCTGCCTAGCGTACTCCACCGGTCCAAGCACCGCGGCTATGCAGTCGTCCCCATCGAGCATCACTGTCGGCACCTTGAGGTGCGCGGTGATGCCGGACAGCGACTGGCACGTCGCGTATCCAAGGAAGACGGCGTCCGCCTTGCCCTGCAAGGCGTTGACCTTGTCCAGCACCTTTGCCCTCAGGTCCTCAGGGTTGATGTGCAGGGCGAACTCAAGGTACTCCTTGTGCACCACGTCGTCCCATCCCTCGGTCAGCTTCTCCAGCTCCGGCTTGAGGATCTCGCATGCGATTATGGCCAGCCTCGCCCTCCCGTTCCCTTCGTCCATGACGGTTCACTCCTGGGGCGAGGGCATGGAATACAACCGCCTAAGGTACCCCAGCACCGTATCCCAATCCTTGCAGTCGATCACGGCCTTGCCGAAGGGGTTCCCCTGGTCCAGGGTCCACATGTGCTCGGGGGCGGGGGAATCGAAACGGATGAGCATGACCCGGTATCCTCCAGGGTTCTTGGCGTCGTTCTTGGGGCTCGATACTACCGAGGCCCCACGGTCGTTGGGGAACCTGTAGATGTTGTGGAATCGGTTCCCGTCCATGCACCCGCACGTGCAATCAGCGTTCAGATCTATGATGTACTCGTCGAACTCCACTCTTCCCTTCTCCTTTTACTTTCTCCTCTTATATATCATTTAACCACAAGGCCGGAGGCGTCCCTCCTTCAGCTTCGATAAGGAAAAGAAGCGCAAAGCTACATGATATTTTTTCCGTGAATGAGCGAAGTGTTTAATTAGCAGACAAAATAGTAATAATTACTATTATGAATTCATATCCTACACGATGGACCAAGCAGATGAAGGTCATCGTGGACATCGTATACGATGGGCAGTCCCCCATCACCGCGGACCAGGTCTATGAAAGGGCAAGGGCCACCTTGCCCCGGATAAGCCTAGGCACCGTCTATCGGAACCTGAACCGGCTGGTGCAGGCGGGGCTCATCTCCGAGTCCAAGGTCGGCACGGTCCAGTGCTTCTTCCCCCATCCCTATTCCAACACCCATCTGGAATGCCGGGTCTGCGGTCACCTGTTCAGCGTGCCCTACGACCTGTCTGTCCATCAGGTCTCCCAGGAAACAGGCCTTGCCATCGACGGGTACGAGCTGAGGCTGAAAGGGGTTTGCAAGGGGTGTGCATCCAAATGCACATAATGGAGGGGTTCCTGAGCCTGGAATGGGCGCTTTTCTGGACGGTCGTCTCCGCCCCGTTCGTGGTGTACGGGTTCTATCGTGTTCGAAGGATCATAAAAGAGGACCCGGCCCAACGGACCATGCTGGCCCTGTCCGGCGCCTTCATATTCGTGATGTCCTCGTTCAAGCTCCCTTCCGTTACGGGCTCCTCCTCCCATCCCACTGGAACCGGGTTCTCGACCATGTTCTTCGGGGTGGGCGTAACGTCCGTCATGTCGCTGATCGTCCTTATCTTCCAAGCCCTGCTGCTGGCCCATGGGGGCCTCACCACACTGGGGGCAAACGTCTTCTCCATGGGCATAGCCGGCCCGTTCGTGGCCTACGCGGCCTTCAGGGCCATGACCAAGGTCCGCGTCCCAACCCCCGCCAAGGTCTTCATCACCGTGTTCCTGGCCGATGTCTTTACATACATCACCACGGCCGTCCAGCTCGCGCTGGCCTATGGGCCGTTCCTAAGCTCGCTGACAAGCTTCCTGGCAGTCTTCACCATCACCCAGATTCCGTTGGGGATCGTTGAGGGAATCCTCTTCACCATCTTCGTGGACTACCTGGAGAGGGCCCGGCCAGACCTGACCGAGAGGATATTGCCGAGGAGGGTGGCCGATGAGGCGTAGCCACTATTACCTGTTAGGGCTATTGGCCGTGGCGGTCCTACTCGTCTCGGCCGTCATATTGAACCCCAGCTCCGATTTCACCGGGACGGATGACAGCGGGAGCGATGTGATAAACGATGTGGACCCCGACTACGAGCCCTGGTTCGAGAGCATCTGGGAGCCTTCCGGGGAGCTCCAAACGCTGCTCTTCACGCTTCAGGCCGCAATCGGCGCCCTGATCATCGGGTACTTCATAGGCACCAACAGAGCTCACAAAGAGAGAGGGGATGGATGATATGTTCGAACTGGACGAGATGGCCTACCGTTCCGCGGCGCTGCGATGGTCGCCCGCAGGAAAGTTCGTCCTCGCCCTGACAATGCTGGTGGCGTCCCTCCTGGCGAACACCCTCGTCGTCCCCCTGATGGTGCTGCTGGTCGGCACCATCCTCCTGGGCTATTCCGTTAGGTTCCGTTTTCCAAAGGTCATCGGGGCACTGGTCCTTGAAGGGATAGGGATAATGGTCCTGGGAGGGGCGGTGATCGCGGCGGTCACGCCCGGGGAGACGGTATGGGCGATAGACCTTGCGCTCCTCAAGATAACATTCTCTGGGGAAGGCATAACCACCGCCTCGATGGTGACCCTTCGGGCCCTCGCGGGGATCAGCGTCATGCTGTTCTTCGCCACCTCGACGCCCATCCCCCATTTCGCCGACATGCTCGTCCGCTTCAAGGTGCCCAAGCTCTTCGCGGAGCTGATGGTCATGGTCTACAGGTATTCCTTCATGCTGCTGGACGAGGTGGGGCGGATGCATCTGGCCGCTGAATGCCGCCTCGGTTTCCACGGTCGGATGAACACCCTCCGCACCTATGCCAAGATGATGACGGGGATGTTCATCCGGTCCATAGAGACATCGGAAAGGTCCAACATCGGCATGCAATGCCGTAACTACCAGGGCGGAGTGGGAATGCTCCGGCAGCCCCAGGGGATGAGCGCTCCCTGGGCCGTGCTCTGCCTCGCTGTTTTCCTGGCGCTCCTGGAGCTGAACCTGTTCTGCGAACGATGCGGCATATTGCTGGGGTGAACCATGGCCGTCCTCCTCGAGTGCCAAGGGGTAAGCTACGATTACCCCGGGCGAGGGGCCGCCCTGCGGGACGTGCACTTGGAGATAGTGAAGGGCAGGAAGACCGCGATCATCGGCCCTAACGGCGCCGGCAAGTCCACGCTGTTCCTGCATCTCAACGGCGTCCTGAGGCCGAAGGGCGGGCAGGTGCGGTTCCAAGGCGAGCCGATAGTGTACAGGAACAAGGACCTCAGCCTTCTCCGCAAGGAGGTGGCGGTGATCCTTCAGAACCCGGACGATCAGATATTCTCCGCCACGGTGGAGGAGGACGTGGCCTTCGGCCCATTGAATCTGGGACTGCCAAAGGAGGAGATCGAGGCCAGGGTGGACGAAGCATTAGCTTTGGTCGATATGACCGGGGAGAGGGAGCGACCGTCCCAGCAGCTGTCCTTCGGGCAGAAGAAGCGCCTGGCCTTGGCAGGGGCGCTGGCCATGCGCCCCAAGGTCCTGATCATGGATGAGCCGACGGCAGGGCTGGACCCACACATGGTGCAGGAGGTCCTGGAGCTGACGGAGGAGCTGCACATGAAAGGGATCACGCTCGTGATGTCGACCCATGAGCTGGAGGTGGCCTATTCCTGGGCCGATGACTTTGTGGTCATGAACCTGGGGAAGGTGGTCTTCTCAGGCCCCGCGGAAGGGCTCTTCGCCAACCGCTCCCTGCTGGAACTCATCGGGTTCCAAGCCCCAGACGTCTATCGGATGAACGAGGAGATGCATCGCATTGGCCTGTTCGAACTTACGCCCGTGCCAAAGCACATGACCGATCTCAGGATGAAATTCTGCCGGATGAATGGACGAGCGATGGGGGGTATGTCGATCAGGAGGGTGGACAAGGGTGAGCTGCCATCGATCACCGAGGTGCATACCCTCATCTCCCAGGGGAGGGCCGTCGGATACTACGGCTCCCGGGCCAAGCATCTGTTGGCCACCATGTTGCCTTCGGATGTCCGACTCCCAGGGCTGAGGGGCTGCTTGGACAAGATGGTGGACGGCAGGGATGCCATGCTCTATACGGATGGAATGCTGGTGCCCGCTATCATGGACCATATAAATAATTTGGCCCAGAGGTACGGCCTAGCCATCAATGTGATGGATGGATGGACCGAGGAAGGGCATGCTGCCGATGGATGGCCCACCGGCTAACGATTTGTTTATAAGGGCTGGATGGCTTTAAAAAATTAATTCAAGGCCTACGCTTGGAGGCAGCCTATGGAACTGGGATTGGGGATCGACACTGGAGGCACATACACGGACGCGGCATTGGTGGAGCTTGGGACTGGCAAGGTCATCGCCAAGGCCAAGGCCCTGACGACCAGGAACGACCTGAGCATCGGGATCGCGGGCTCCCTGAGGAACTTGGGGGATGTGCCCCTCAAGGATGTCAAGCTCGTTTCCCTTTCATCCACCCTGGCCACCAACTCCGTGGTGGAGGGCAAGGGGTGCAGGGTCGCCCTCATCATAGCTGGCGACGCCTACAATGGGAGCGTTCCCGTGGACCATATCATACAGGTCCAGGGCGGGCACACCATCCGCGGCGTGCCCAACTGCCCGATCGACCTGCAGGCGGTCGAGGAGTACGTGGCAGGCATCGCGGACCAAGTGGACGCCATCGCGATCTCCACATTCTTCAGTGTGCGCAACCCGGAGCACGAGATCGCCCTCAAACGGATGATCACAAGCAAATGGGACCTGCCCGTGGTCTGCGGCCACGAACTCTCCACCCAATTGGGGTTCCAGGAAAGGACGCTGACGGCCATCCTCAATGCCAAGCTGATCCCCATCATGGCCGAGCTGATCCAGTCTGTGAAGAAGGTCCTCGAGGAGGATGGGATCAAGGCCCCGTTGATGATCGTGAAGGGGGACGGGTCATTGATGGGAGAGCAGCTGGCAAAGGAAAGACCTGTGGAAACCATCCTCTCCGGGCCGGCCGCGAGCCTGATCGGGGCCCGCAACCTAACGGGGGAAAATGACGCGGTGGTCGTGGACGTCGGCGGCACCACCACCGACATTGGCGTGCTCAGGGGCGGGAGGCCGAGGCTGGACCCGGAGGGGGCCATCATAGGTGGCTGGCGGACAAGGGTCCGAGCGGCGGACATCTCCACCTCCGGCATAGGGGGCGATAGCCGGGTGGTCGTGGTCAACGGCCAGATAATGCTCGGCACGCTGAGGGTGATGCCCCTCTGCATTGCGTCCTCCCAATACCCCCGGGTGTTGGAGCGCCTCAGGAAGCTCAAGGATGTAAAACAGACCCCCCAGGCCACCCACATAGCTCTGGAGAGCATCCTGCAGGCCGATGAGTTCTTCATCTTCTCAAGGATGGTGAAGGGCTACGAACCGTCCGAGAACGAACGAGCCCTCATCGACCTCATCAGGACGGAGCCGAAGACCCTGTACGAGATTTCGGAGGCGACGGGGGTCCATCCCTACAGCTATAACGTGCGAAAGCTGGAGGAGCTGGGGGTCATCACCCGGATAGGGTTCACGCCGACCGACGCCCTGCACGCCTCCGGGGAGTACGTGGAATATGACAGGGAGGCACCCCTCCTGTCGGCCGAATATAGGGCAGGCCTGTGCGGCATGGATGTCCAGAGGTTCTGCGCCGAGGTCAAGGAGGCGGTCATCCAGAAGATCGCCCGGGAGATCGTCTACCGGCTCATCTACGAGGACTGCGGCAAGACCGTCCATTGCGATGTATGCTCCTCGATGATCGACAAGATGGTCAGTCAGCTTCCCGGCATCGATTTCTCAGTCGATATGCGACTGCACCGGAAGATCATCGGCATCGGGGCCCCCATCGGGGCGTACCTGCCTTCCGTGGCCCAGCGGCTGCATACCGAACTGCTCATGCCAGAGAACTCGGACGTCGGGAACGCGGTGGGGGCAATCACGGGCAGCATCATGGAGAGCGTCGAGGTGCTCATCAAGCCCAAGCCCGGCCTGGGGGTGATGGAGGACCCCCCCTGCACCATGCACTCCATGGACGAGATGAGGGAGTTCGAGACCATGTCAGAGGCCGCTGCCTATGCCAAATCCTGGGGGGAGAACAAGGTGCGCAGGAACGCCGTGACGGCCGGAGCGGACGAGATCGAAGTCCTGGTGGAGAACCACAGGATGATGGGCCAGATAGGGAAGTCGTGGGGGGATGGGCTGACCCTGGAGGTGCATGTGAAGGTGACCGCGGTGGGCAAGCCCCGCATGTTCTTCGAGGTAGAGCATGGGTCAGACGAGTACGATTGATGTGGTCATATGCAGCGGATTCAGCCCCGGGGCCAGGGTGCTACGGGCCGCCGTGCGCGAGCTGGCCGATGAGGAGGACATCCGGGTCGTGACCGTGGCCCCCGCCCTGGCGGGGATCCCCAAGGCCGTGGCTGAGATGCGTGCGCTCCAGGACCACAAGGTCGTCTGCGTGGATGGGTGCGAGGGCGGGTGCGGGCTGCAGGTCCTCAACCGCTTCGAGGTGCTGCCCTCCTCCATCGTCATGATCGAGAAGCACTTCAACGTCACCCGGAAGGGGATCAACGAGGCCAAGGACCGAATACGCCAGGCGGTCAGGGAGGTGCAGGGATGAGGAAGGGCGTGGTGGTGTGCGGGGCCAACGGCGAACGCGGCTACTTCCTAGAGAAGGTCATCGAGGCCTTCTCCAAGGACAACATGTCCAAGGTGATCCAGTTCTCCGTTTGCACCGTCGGCCTCAGCCCGATAATGCTCGAGATGGGCGGGGTGGACATGGGCTCCCTGGTCACGGTCAACGGGTGCAGGAATCGGTGCTGCGACCGGTTGATGGAAGAGAACGGGCTCAAGGTCGGGGCCTCCGTCACCGTCGACGATCGGATCGAAAGAAGGCTGGCACCCTGCGAGCCCACCTCGAAGTTCAACTTCCAGGAACCGACGGAGGCGGAGGTCAGGACGATGGTCAGGGCCATGGAGGACGCGATCCGCTGATCAGCGGCCCTTCTTCCAGCCCTGCTGCTTGTAATAGTCCTCCACTATGGCGGAGATGTGATGGGACACCTCCCTCTCCCGGAGCTTCCCGGTGATGTGCGGCGTCTCCCTGAAATAGAACTCGTAGTCGCACTTGCTGCATCTCACCTTAGGGCAATTGTTCATGACCTCAGGGCAGCCCCGGCAGGCGAAGGTCCTTGCATAGGTGATCGAGAACTCGAAGCCGCAATTCGGGCATTTGAACCTGCGGATGGAGTCCACGGTGTCCCGGGAGAACCCCCTGCTCCGCATCGCCTGGTAGTATCCATCCATGCTCAGCCTCCATGATGGGCTGCGCTCTTCTCGGTCTCAAAGAAGTCCTTGATGATGCGGAACGGTACGCCCCGCTCCTTGGCCAGGCCTTCCAGGACCGTCATGGTCTGATCCCGGACCTCGGGGTCCCAAAGCCCGTGGACGATGACATGGACTATGACCTCCGCCCGCTCGATGACATCCCCCTTCAGCTGCCTTGTGATGTTGACCTTCATGTTCTGATGGATGAGCGAGAACCCGACCGTCGAGCCGTCCTCGACCATCATGAAGGCCTTGACATGGCCCACAAGGTCCGCGCCGTGATGAAGGCAGGCGTCCGTCACCTTGATAAGAAGCTCCTCCACGAAGGAGATCGCCCTTTCGGCCTTGGAGCCCTTTCCAAACTCGACCTCCATGTGCAAGGAGAACTTGCCAAGCTCGTCCACCGCCCGGTGCATCTCGAGATGCAGGTCATCGTCTTCGTCGAGCTCGGTCATCAGCCCTTGCCTCCGTAGTCCTTCTTCAATATCTCCTTCTCATACGATTCGTCGTAGCGGGGGGAGGTCCTGGTCTCTATGAGATCGGCCACCTCCTTCACTCCCTGGTTGTTCTTCCCTGAGCCGAACATTATCTCTGCGCGGGGATTGATCGACTTGGCGAATTGAACGGAGAGGTCGACCTTCTCCTTGGAGGCGCTGTCCACCTTGTTGATGAAGATCACGTCGGCCTCCCTTATCTGGGTCTCGACGAGGCGCCGCACTGCGTTCATCAGCTCATCGATCCTAAGGGAGTCCACCAGCGTGACGACGGGGGCGTGGACGATCGTCTCGCCCTCCATCTCCTCCTCGGAGTACTCCGCGGCACGCTTGAGGCCCCATGGGATGGCCACTCCGGATGGCTCGACCACGATGATATCAGGCCCGAACGTCTTCTGGAGAATGGCGATGGTGTTGGCAAAGTTGCCCGCGATCTGGCAGCATATGCATCCGCCCGAGATCTCCTTGGCCTTGAGCCCATACATCTCGACTATCCTCACATCGACGTTGATCTCGCCCACGTCGTTGACTATTATCGCGATCCTATGACCGCGGTCCACCAGGATCTTGACCAGTTCGATGAGGAAAGTGGTCTTGCCGCTTCCCAAGAACCCCGCGACCTGTGCGATCTTCATCGATACACCAGCGAAATCGGAAATCGGGCTCCAAGTATGAATAGGTTGTTGATTCCGTGGCACGGAGACGGCCGAGCGTCTAACTGGATGGAGGTTTCCCGCCCGGGATCCCCGCCGTTGTCCCAGGACCATCTGCCGAGGACCGTTCCATCGACCCGCCCAAAGCTTCTCAGAAGCGCTCCGCGGACCAGACGGCAGTTTCCCTCAGGCGCTATCCCTCCCGGTCGTGTTCGCGTCGCTATGCCATAAAAAATCCGCCCCCTCCTCTCGGCAGGCTCCGCATCCCCTTCGAACATGTGAAGCACATCCGTGGTCTGGACAAGGTCCTTATCGTCCGTCCCATCGGAGCGTCCCGATCCCAACATGGAGGACCATGGCTGATCTGAAGACGTTCGGTCGGGCTCGGTGAGGCAAGACAAAGGGAAAAGAAAAAGATGGAAGGGGTTTGGAAACGCCCGGTCCTTCAGCAGGTTACCTGGCCGTACTTCTTGACCGTGTCCGACACTTCCTTGATGTTCTCAAGGCGGGTGGTGACCGTCGGAGGCACCTCGCAGCCGGAAGCGATGGTGTACCTCGACTTCAGCCCCCGGGCGCACAGGGCCGTCTTGACCTCCTGGATCAGGTTCATGGTGACCTTCTGCATCTTCTCCTGGCTCCAGCGCACGAAGCCCTGCGGGTCGATCGTCCCGCACAGGACGCAGTTGTCCGCATACCCCTTGCCGATGGCGTCGGACGCTGAGGGCGAGCCGGGGATCAGGGGGTACCATGCCATGGTGTACACCGCGGGCTTCATCTGCTTGACCTGGGTGTCAAGGTGGGGCAGGTCGGCGCAGTTGTGGATGGCCAATGCCATTCCCTCCTTGCCAACCGCCTCGTTCAGGGAACCAGCGTACTTATGCTGCCCCTCGAACTCGTCATACTCCTTGTCCCCTAGACAGGAATACGAGCCCCAGAGATAGTCCCACATGCATGCGGCGGGCTTGGCCTGCCCCATCCCCTTGACCATCTCCTTCAGGTAATCCGTGAAGGTCCCCAGGGCCTTGTGGACGGCGGACCTGTTGTTGTACATGTCCATGAAGACCTTCTCCGCGCTGGCCGACTGCGTGAGGGAGAGCAGCGGCCCCTCAAGGAACCCCGAGGTGATGGTCTCGTTCTTAAGGGCCTCGGCGAAAATCTTGGTGCCCTCGAGGATCACACCGGACCTTCCCTTCTTCGGGTCAGGCATCTGCAGCGTCTCGTAGTCCTCCACCGTCTTGATCACCGGGTCGTCGACGAACGGCGTGTTCTGCTCGTCCATCCGCACATGGGACCCGAAGTCCCCCGCTATGACCGACAGGTCCATGAGGCCGACGGTGAAATCCAGGTCGAAGTACTTCTGTCCGGAGATCAGCCCCTGCGCGTAGTTCTTGGGGCTCGAGCACCATTCTTTGTACGTCATGGTGCCATCGCCTATCGTCCGGCGGGACACCCCGCAGGCGATGGGGTAAACGGTCAGCCTGTCCACCGGCTCATCGGCCAGCGAGGCCAGGCACCTTTGGATATGGGTCATCTTCTCTGCCATATCATAACACCTCCTTGACCTTCTTCACAGCCTCCTGGGCGTTGATGGCATGCATGTCCGCCCCGATGTCGTCCGCGAAGGCCTGGGACGTGGGCGCCCCGCCGATGATGATCTTCACCTTCATGCGGTCGCCGTTCTCGATAAGGCCATCGACGACCGCCTTCATGCCATCCATGGTGGGCGTCATGAGGGTGCTCATGGCTATGAGGTTGGCCTTCTGGTTCTTGACCGAGTTCACAAAGTTCTCGATCGGAACATCCTTCCCGAAATCGTGCATGTCCAGGCCGGCGGCGGTCAGCATGGTCTTGACGATGTTCTTGCCTATATCATGGACATCCCCCTCGACCACGCCGATCACGCCCACCACCTTCTTGGCGGCGTCCGCCTTGGGAATGTGGGGGAGCAGTATGTCCAACCCGCCATACATGGCGTTCGCCGCCAGTAGGACCTGGGGTAGGAAATATTCATGCTTGGCGTACTTGTCCCCCACGATGGTCATCCCCTTGACCAGGCCGTTGTCTATGGCGTCCAACGCCTTGACGCCAGCGGCCAGCGCATCCTTGGAATACTTGATGGCATCGTTCTTATTGCCCGAGATGACAGCTTTCTCCAAACCAGCCAAAATCGCTTTCCCGTCCATTTTTTAACCACCTCTCCTCAGAACCAATTCCATTGGTGTAAAAAATACACGGTCATTAGGGATTATAAACCATTGTTATGGATGGCTCATCCATCCAATCGGCCTCTACGGATCTCGTACCGGCCAGCATCAACAGGGATCGAGCAGGATGGGATGTCTAGGCGCGGAAAGAGCAATCATTAAATACCGTTGAGAGGCCGCCCTACCGTACCGGCGGGCCGGACGCCCCCTCCAATCTTCCGAGGTACGCCTTCAGGGCCTCGATCCCTCCCTCCAGGACAGAGATGTCGTTGAACCCCATCCGGGCCAATTGCTCCGCGGCCCTGACGGACCTGTTGCCGGTCCTGCAATAGACGAGCAGGGGCGTTCCACGGTCCATTCCCCCAACGGAGCCGACGATCGAATCCACAGGGATGTTCACGGCCCCCTCCATCCTCTCAGCCAGGTACTCCTCGTGGCTGCGGACGTCGATCAGGACGCATTCGCCCTTCTTGACCTTGGCCATCAGCGACAGGAACCGCTCCGGGGACAGTTTGACCGCCCCGTCTGTCGACCGTTGCTCCATCGTCCCTTATCCTCAGCTAATAGTACATTAGCATATCGTTCTAGAGCATGGGCAACGATTATCTATCCCCGGCCGCGTATCTTGCCCACCATGACGATGGACGAACGCCTGGTGAGGGAGATCGCCGCAATAGTAGGCGAGGGGGACTGCTCCACCCGGGCCGCGGACCTCTACACATACGGCTTCGACTCCTCCATATATCATCACAGCCCGGATGTGGTGGTCCGGCCCAGGAACGCCGAGGAGGTCTCCGCATTGATGCGATTTGCTTCCAGGGAGGGGATGCCGGTCGTCCCCCGGGGCGGAGGGACGGGGCTATGCGGGGGGGCCGTGCCCATCAGGGGCGGGATGGTCATGGACCTCTCCCGGATGGACCGCATCAAGGAGATACGGGTGAACGACCTCTACTGCGTGGTCGAGCCCGGGGTCGTGTACGACCATCTGAACGACGCGCTCGCCCCCAAAGGGTTCTTCTTCCCTCCCACCCCGGGAAGCGGGGAGGCGTGCACCATCGGCGGAATGGTGGCTACGAACGCCTCCGGGATGAAGGCGGTCAAGTACGGCGCCACGCGCGATTACGTGCTCGGCCTGGAGGTCGTCCTCGCCGACGGCTCCATCATCCATGTCGGGACCAACACCATCAAGAACTCGTCCGGTTATCAGTTGGAGCGCCTGTTCGTGGGGAGCGAGGGGACATTGGGCATTATAACCGAGGTGACCCTCAAGGTCGCCCCCAGGCCCCTGAGGGCGGCCATGGTGCTGGCCGCGTTCGATAGCCTGGAGAGCGCCGGGGCCTGCGTCTCCAACCTCATCTCCGTCCCCCTCATCCCCTCGGCCACCGAACTGATGGACGACGTCTGCATCAGGGCGGTGAACAAGGCGGTGAACGCCGGCCTTCCGGACGCCCAGGCCATCTGTATGATCGAGGTGGACGGAGGGCCGGAGACGGTGGCCAGGGAGCTGAAGGTGGCGGAGGACGTCGCGGTCCGGAGCGGGGCCTTCCATGTCCAGGTCTCGGACGACGGTAGGCAGATGGCCAAGTGGACCAGCGCTCGCAAGTCGGTCATGTCCGCCCTGAGCCGCCTCGGCGACGATCTCGTCTCCGTGTCCCTGGCGGATGACATGGCCGTCCCCGTGTCCAAGGTCCCGGAGGCCGTGGTGGCGTTCCATCGCATCGCAGAGGAGAACCGGGTGATCGTGGGCACCTACGGCCA
>JAJFUR010000064.1 GCA_021372335.1 Methanobacteriota archaeon | reverse complement strand
CAGCATAATCAAGGGCGGAATACCGCAGGGTTCGCTGATCCTGCTCATGGGCGACCTGGGCGCGGGCCAGCAGGAGTATGCGCTGACCTCGGCCTCAAAGATATCCCTGGTCAAGGAGAACCCCATGGTCTCCGATTACTACCTGGGGCACCGGATCAGCCAGAGGGTCATGCCCAAGAAGATCTGCTACGTCACCTTCGCCCGCTCCCGGGAGGACATCCTGCAGGAGATCAAGACCTCCTTCAATCAGGACTTCTACGGAGCCTTCGAGAGGAACGTGCAGTTCAAGGACTTCTCCCAGCAGTACTTCCGCAACACGCTGGTGCCGAGGAGCTGGACCGGGGACACCTCGGTTGGGCTGTTCTCCGACGACGGGGAGCAGAACACCCTGGAGGCCCTGGTGGATTATCTGGACGCCAACGCGCACGACAGCATGATCATCATAGACTCGCTGACGGACCTCGTGGTCAACAATCGCATCGAGGAGATGGACCTGGTGGCGGTGATGCGTGGCATGCAGCGTATGGCCAAGCGGTGGAAGGGCGTGATCTACCTGCTGCTGACCAAAGACATAGTGGACGCGCGGAAGGAGAAGCTGATCATGGACTCGGT
Organism: Methanobacteriota archaeon; assembly: GCA_021372335.1. Taxonomy (GTDB): domain Archaea; phylum Thermoplasmatota; class Thermoplasmata; order Methanomassiliicoccales; family UBA472; genus UBA472. The sequence continues at coordinate 9,132 of JAJFUR010000064.1, read as the reverse complement.
GGACGGGGCACTGGTCTTCGAATGGAGCAGGTTCGCTCAGTCGTCCCGACGCCAGCGCTACATGTACGTGGAGAAGTTCATGAGCATCCTGCCGCACCTGGACCAGCAGCGCATCGCAAGGTTCGCCACCGTGGTCACGGCGCAGCAGGGCCTGGTGGTCATCGACACGGAAAGGATAGGGTGATGGGAATGGAGAGGGTCAGGACAGGGATAGACGGGCTGGACGAGATGCTCTACGGGGGGATACCGAAGGGCTCGACCGTGGTTGTGATGGGCTCCTTCGGAACGGGCAAGACCACCCTCGGCCTGCAGTTCCTCAACCAGGGGCTGGCGGAGGGGGAGAAGGGCGTATTCATCACCCTGGAGGAGGATAGGGACTCCATCCTCGCGGACGCCGAGGCGCACGGCTGGGACCTGCGCGGCAAGATGAACGCCAAGCAGCTGGAGATAGTCAAGCTCGAGCCCAACGACGCGAAGGTCACCATCCAGCGGATCAAGAGCGAGCTGCCCGAGTTCATCAAGAAGTTCGGGGCGTCCCGCATCGTCGTCGATTCCATCTCGCTGCTGAATCTGCTGTTCGACACCGATCACGACCGGCGCGCGAACCTCTTCAACCTCTCCCAGATGATCAAGAGGACCGGCGCGACGCTGCTGATGACCGCCGAGGTCAAGGACGACAACCCCTTCGCCTCCCGGGACGGGCTGGTCGAGTACGTGGCCGACGGGGTGATCTCGCTCCGCTACCTTGAGCTGCTGGAAAGGAACGAGCTCATGCTGTCGATGCGCATAATCAAGATGCGCAGGACGGAGCATTCCCGCAAGATCACCCCCTATTCCATATCGGGGAAGGGCATAGAGGTGCACGTGGGCTCGGAGTTCTGAGGGAGGAAAAGGCAAGCTTTAATCGTGCCTCCGCCATCCCTGCGGCGATGAGGCTCTATCGGGTGGGCAAGGTCAAGAAGGTCTTCGAGGTCGACGACCGAACGCTCGAGTTCCATTTCACCAACAACATCTCGGTGTTCGACAAGATCATTCCCACGGAAATCCCGCACAAGGGCGAGGTGCTCTGCCGCACCTCCGCCTACTGGTTCAAGCTCCTGGAGGAGAACGGCATCCGCTCCCACTTCCTCCGGCTCACCGGCAAGGACCGCATGCTGGTGAGGCGCGTCAACGTCATCCCTGACTATTCCAAGCTGAACAGCGCGACGACCAACTACCTCATTCCCCTGGAGTTCATATGCCGTCACTACAACGCCGGTTCTTTGAACGACCGGGTCAGGGAAGGGCGGATCGACGTGGAGCGACTGGGCTTCCCGAAGGGGCATCAGCTGAGGTACGGCGAGAGGCTGCCGAGGCCGTTCTTCGAGGCGACGACGAAGCTGGAGGCGACGGACCGCAACCTGACGGACGAGGAGGCCATACGCATCTCCGGCCTTACGGAAGGGGAGTACAGGGAGGTCTTCGACACCATCGCCAGGATAGATGCGCTGATCGCCGGACGGGCCGAAAGGGCGGGCTTGATCCACGTGGACGGGAAGAAGGAGTTCGCGTTCGACGAGGGCCGGCGCCTGATGATCGTCGACACCTTCGGCACGCTGGACGAGGACCGGTGGTGGGACGCGGCCGAGTACGCCAAGGGCAACTGCGTCGAACTCTCCAAGGAGATGGTCCGGCAATACTACCGTGAGATCGGCTACCATGACGCGCTCTACAAGGCCCGCAGGGAGCACGCGGAGGAACCGCCGATCCCGCCGCTACCGGAGGAGATGGCGCAGAGGGTGAGCAGGCTCTACATCGACATGTACGAGCGGATGACCGGGGAGAGGTTCTTTTAAGAGCCGAGGGAAGAGCCCTCCCGGGCTCTCTTAAGAGCTCGGACATCGAGGTCCGCCCTCAGCTCCACCCACCTTATTCCTTTTTACAAAGGATGTCCGACAGTGATGGGGCCTTGCTAACGATGAATAACACGATTTTTAAAAAAGTGTTAAGTAATACTTTTTTCTATATAGTGTTACTAATCGGAGGTTTGCCATGAAGATATTGATTATGGGGAAGGGAGGCTCCGGGAAGAGCACGGTGGCAACGCTCCTTGCCCAGGACCTTCTGGACAAGGGATACAGGGTCCTGGTCATCGACACCGACGAATCGAACTACGGCCTGGCGGCGCAATTGGGGGTGGAACCTCCGGTCGAGCTCATGGACCATCTCGGCGGAAAGAAGGCGCTGGGCGAGAAGATGCGCGCCGCGTTCAGCAAGGGCGACAAGGAACCGTTCAAGAAAAGATCACTTTTCGAGGAGTCCTGGGGCATCGACCAGGTCCCTACCGAATGCATCTCCAGCAAAGGCGCGCTTCACCTCATGCAGATCGGCAAGGTGAGGCATTTCGGGGAAGGATGCGCCTGCCCCATGGGCGGCCTTTCCAGGGAGTTCATCGAAAGGCTGAGGCTCGGCCCCAAGGACATCGCGATCATAGACACCGAGGCGGGCGTGGAGCACCTCGGCAGAGGGGTGGAGAAGGGGGTTGACATCATCCTTGCCGTCCTCGACCCCTCCTATGAGTCCCTCCTCCTATCGGGCAAGATGACCGAGATGGCCCGTGAAGCGGGGAAGACGGTCAATTTCATCCTGAACAAGGTGGACGATGGCGATGCGGAACTGATGAAAGAGAAGCTACCCAAGGGACATGTGGTCGCAGTATTCCCCTGGAACCGCGATGTGGAGAGGAAAGGGCTCAACGGCGAACCGCTCACATCCTCCGTCCCCGGTCTCTCCGACCTTACCGATTTCGTTCTCAACGAAACCAACGCGAAGGTGAGGCAATGAAGAGAAATGTGATGATAATCGGGGCGGTCCCCGTCGTCGCCATCGTGATACTCAGCGGGACCTTGGTCCTGGTGGGCGGTTCCGATGATGATCCCGGCGGGAACGAACCGACAAGCATGCACGTCACGGACATGCTCGGCCGCAACGTCACGGTGTCCATGGACATCACCCGCGTCGTGGCCACCAACCCGGGCGCCCTCAGATACCTAGTGTACATGGACGCCGTGGACATGGTCGTGGGGGTGGAGAACGAAAACCGGATATCCTCCAGCCTGACTGGGGCCACGTATGGACTGGCATATCCCGACCTGCCCACCCGCGACACCATAGGTCCGACCTTCGGAGGGGACCCCGAACTGATAATGGCAGTCAATCCGCAAGTGCTCTTCGACACCCAGAGGTCCGCCGGCGACTGCGATGCGCTGGCCTCGACCCTTGGCATTCCGGTCATCTCCCTGAACTGCGTGATGGACATGACCACCAGCGCCAACTACAGCAATTTCTGCCAGGCCATGAGGCTCATCGGCCAGGTGCTGAACAAGGGGGAGCGGGCAGAGGAACTGATATCGTACATCGACAGCGTGCGCAGCGACATCGAGTCCAGGGTGGCCAACACGACCGCCTCTACCCGAACGGCATACATAGGGGGCTTGTCCAGCAGAGGGTCGCATGGACTGGACTACACTGCCTCGAACTATGCGCCCTTCATCTACAGCGATGTTGAGAACGTCGTCACGCCGGAGATGACCAGCTACGCCTCCTCCGCGAAGCAGATCAGTCTGGAGATACTGCCTTCGCTCAATCCCGACGTACTGTTCGTCGACGCCGGAGGGCTAGCCCTCTGCAAGCAGAACTATGCGGACAATCCCTCCCTGTATGATGGAATAACCGCGTTCCAGACTGGTGAGATATACCTGCTGATGCCGTTCAACTATTACTCCGCCAACTACGACACGCTGCTGGCGGACTGCTACTACGTGGCCAGCATAATGTACCCTGATGCTTTCACCGACGTGAACATCGTGGAGAAGGCCGACGAGATATACACGGCATTCCTGGGCGTACCGGTGTACTCCTTGGTCGCGTCCGGGTACTTCGGAGGCTTCCAGCAGCTGGGCTCCCTGGAATGAGCTCCTAAACCCTTTATTCATTTTCAATTCAAAGGGACAAGGTGCCGACAGATGATATCGAAAGAGGAATTGCTTAGAATGCCCGAACCGGACCCGGAGGCCTGGTGGAACGATGTGGAAAACGCCATTACCGGCCTCAGAAGAACCTATCTTCTCCTGGCTGCCATGGATCTCAAGGTCTTCGACGCCATGCGGAACGCCAAGGGGCCCGAGGAGATCGCGGCCGAGGTGGGGATGGATCTCCGCTTTGCCGAGGGCTTCTGCCGATCCCTCTGCGAGGCCGGGCTGCTCAGGCAGGAGGGCGGCAAGTACATGAACTCTCCCTCGGCGTCCATGTACCTGGACAGCTCCTCCCCCTACTACCAGCTGCATTCCTTCGGCCTGGTCAGGGAATCCCTGCCCAGGTGGCAGGACCTTCCATCGGTGCTCAGGGCCGGTCCTGATGCGGACCGCGGGAAGCGCATGGGGGAGGAATGGATCCGCGGCATAGCCGAACGCGCCATGCTCGGGAGCGTGCAGAGGGTCACCAAGGCCGTCTCCGAGGTCGTGGACATGTCCGGGGGGAAGAGGCTGCTGGACCTGGGCGGGGGGCACGGCCTTTACGCCATAGCGTTCTCCGCCCGCCACCCCGACCTGCGGGCGGACGTCTTCGACCGCCCGTCCATAACCCCCGTCACGCGCGAGTACATCTCGCGCTACGGGGCGTCCAACGTCAGGGCGATAGAGGGCGACTTCGAGAGGGACGAGAGCATAGGGAACGGGTACGACGTCCTGTTCTCCTCGTTCAACCAGAGCGGCTCCGACGCCAGGGTCATTCCCAAGATGAGCAGGGCGCTCAAGGGCGACGGGACCCTCGTGGTCCGTCGCCATTCCGGCGGCTGGGGCGGCCCATTGATGGACCTGGAATGGAGCCTGGCCGGGCGCGGCGGGCCAGGTGGCCACGGGAAGTCGTCCGATCCCAGCCGCCTTTCGCTCGAGGACTACAGGGCGATGCTCGAACGGAACGGTTTCAAGATGCTCAATGAATGGTCCCCCGACGAGTTCTCCATCGTCCTCGTCGCCAAGAAGTTGGGTGACTGAGTTGTCCATCTGCCAGAGGATGCGATCCCTGAGAAAGGAGGAGGGCGGGGGCGAGATCGGTGGGATCGCCAAGTACCAACAGTACATCGCCTTCAAGGTCCTCTTCCTGATCGGGTGCGCCATCGCCCTCTTCTTCATCGCCGTGTACTCCATCATGGTGGGTGCGGCCCAGATACCGTTCAACGATGTCATCAACGCGATCATCGGCAAGGACTCCGGCCTCTACGGCAACATCATCTGGAACATCCGTGTCTCCAGGGTCATTATGGGCATGGTCGCCGGGGCATCCCTTGCCACCGCCGGAGCGGTCATGCAAAGCATCCTGCGGAACCCGCTCGCCTCCCCGTTCACCCTGGGCCTTTCCCAGTCCGCAGCGTTCGGTGCCTCCTTCGCCATCGTGGTCCTGAACGCCGGGGCCATGCAGACCAGTGCCACCGGTTCGGTCATGGTCAGCAACCCTTATCTGGTCACCACGTTCGCCTTCCTGGGTTGCATGATGGGCATGGTCATTATCCTGGTCCTGACGATCCTGACCCGGGTCACCCCCGAGGCCATGGTGCTAGCTGGAGTGGCCATGGGCTCGATGTTCTCCGCGGGGCAAACAGCCATGCAGTACTTCGCCAACGAGGTGCAGCTGGCCTCCCTTACCTACTGGACCTTCGGGGACCTCAGCCGAAGCAATTGGACCAACATACCGGTCATCGTCGGCGTCTTCGTCCCCGTCATGCTCTTCTTCATGCTGAGCCGCTGGCACTACAACGCCATCGATGCCGGCGAGGATACCGCCAAGAGCCTGGGCGTCAACGTCTCCCGGGTGCGCATCGCCGGGATGGTCTGCGCCTCCCTGCTCTCTGCCGTGGTCGTCTCCTTTATGGGCATCATCGGCTTCATAGGGTTGCTGGCGCCCCACATCGTCCGCAGGATCATAGGCGGCGACAATCGCTTCCTCATCCCCGGCTCCGCCCTGGTCGGAGCGATGCTGCTGAGCGGCACCGATACAATAGCCAGGACGATAGTGGCGCCGTTGGTCCTCCCAGTGGGGGTCATCACTTCCCTCATGGGCGGCCCGTTGTTCCTGTATCTGCTTGTGAAGGGGTATAGAAGATGATGCTCGATGTCAACGGAATCAGATTTGCCTATAAAAGCACAAACATACTGGATGGGGTGGACTTCGATCTCGGGCCCACCGAGGTCCTCAGCATACTCGGCCCGAACGGGGTGGGGAAGACAACCCTGCTCAAATGCATCAACGGCATCCTTCGGATCAGGTCAGGGGCGGTCATGGTGCAGAAGGAGGACCTCTCCACCCTCTCCCGGACGGAGGTGGCTAAGCGCATCGGCTACGTTCCCCAGCGGGGGGACCAGCCCCGCATCACAGTATTCGACGCTGTCCTTCTGGGGCGCAAACCGCACATCACCTGGGACGTGGGAAGGGCGGACATCGACATGACCAATCAGGCCATCAAGAGCCTGGGCCTCGAGGACCTGGCCATGTGCTATATCGATGAGATCAGCGGCGGGGAGTTCCAGAAGGTGCAGATCGCCCGTGCCCTGGTCCAGGAGCCGAACGTGATATTGCTGGACGAACCGACCAGCAGTCTGGACCTGCGTAACCAGCACAGGATGATGCGCAGGATAGTCGATCTTGTGAAGGGGAAGGGGCTCACTGCGGTCATGTCCATGCACGACCTCAACCTCGCCCTTCGCTACTCGGACAAGTTCATCATGCTCAAGGAAGGCAGGATATTCGCCGCCGGGGGCAGCGAGGTCGTCACGCCCGAGAACATCGAGCACGTGTACGAGATATCGGTCTATGTGGAAAAGGTGAGGGGGCATCTCACCGTGGTTCCCTGCTGACCCTACCGACGGCCCCGGGCCCCTCCCCGGCTACGTTGCGGAGGATGAGACGGCCGAAGGGCAAGGGCAGAAGGCGCCATCGGCCGTCTAGTAGACCGACATGTCGATTATCCAGATCATCAGCGACAGCAGGGTGACGCCCAGCATCAGGTACCCCAGGGAGCGGGGGAGGGAGCGCGGCCCCCTCTCCTTCCCATTCAGCATGCCGAGCGACAGCGCCCCGAGGAACAGGGACACCAGAGGGACGCCGACAAGGAAGAAGCCCCGGTACACTGCCCCGCCCAGCTCCCTGACGGGGCCGAAGACCGTAGGAACGTCCAGCCCGAAGAAGGAGAACAGGATGACGGGTATGATGTACAGCACGAAGAGCACCACAACGGCGACCATGTAGGCCTTGAAGATCGAGCGATCATCCCATCTGATGTGCATCCCATATCACCTGACGGCCTCTAGCGCGTCCACCCTTCCTATAATCCTCAACCCTATTCAACCTATCATGCCCAGGACGCCCTTCCCACGGCCTCATTCTCCCAAGGAAGGGGAACCGCGTTCCGGGGATGCTCCGGCCCGCATGGATGGAGGGAACCCCCGGGGCCTTCCGGCCCGACCGGGCACGGCTACTCGAAGACCACCCTCACAAGCCTCTTCCCCTCGGCGCACTCGACATCCCCGAGGATCTTGAGGATCCGTTCCTTGCGCCCCCTGTCCATCCCCGATGGATGGCAGAGCCGGAAGTACGCGCATCCCAGGTTGTCGCACTTGACCGGCTCATAGGTTATCGTGGTCCCCTCCACGACGCCCTTCTTGGGCACGACGCCCTCCCTCCGCTCCTTCTCCACCTTGACGACGCGCACGCCGTCCTCATGCACCTTGCATTCGTGCTTGACGTCGCGCACCTCCACGATGCGGTACAGCGCCCCGGCGTCCAGATTGAAGCACACCCCCTTGAGCTTGCACTCCTTGCACTCCGTCAACGGCCCCAGGTAGATGAATTGGCCGTCTACCTTGGCCTGCCTCTCCCCTATCACAGTGATCATGCGTAGAGCCTCCCTTCCTCAGATGACCCGGGTGATCGTGGCCAGCCGTTCGGCCGCCTCCCTCGTGAGCCCCATGCCCAGGATGGTGAAGCGGTCCTTCCGGATCTGGTGGGCGGTCACCAGCGCCTGGATCACCTGCTCGGTGGTGACCCCCAGCTCCTTGGCCGAGGTGGGGGCCCCTATCTTCATCAACGCCTCCCGGATGCGGTTCCAGTCGCCTCCGTGAAGGTACATCATCATGATGCAGCCGACCCCGCACTGCTCCCCGTGCAGCGCCTTGCCCGGGGCTATTATGTCCAGGGCGTGCGAGAACATGTGCTCGCTCCCCGACGTGGGCCGGGACGATCCGGCCACGCTCATGCTGATCCCGGAGATGATGATCGGGCGGATGGCTATCCACACGCTCTCCTCCAGGTTGGGCCGGATGAGGTCCGCGTTGTCGATTATCGTCTGCGCGGTGTAGTTGGCAAGCGCGTATGCCGACCGGGAGAACTCCTCGGAGCGCAGCCTCCGGGCGAACTCCCAGTCCATCAGGGCGGTGGCGTTGCTGATGACGTCCGCGCACCCCGCGGCCAGTAAGCGATACGGTGACTTGGCGATGATGGCGGTGTCAGCGATCACCGCCAGCGGAACCTTCGCCTCATGGGAGATCGGGCCGGCCCCGCTGCGGATGCTCGCCCTCCCGGACGCGATGCCGTCGTGGGAGGCGGAGGTGGGCACGGAGAGGAACTCCTTCTGGAGCTTGGTGGCGGCCATCTTGGCCAGGTCGATCTTGGAGCCACCACCGACCCCAAGCAGGAAGTCGGCCCTGCATTCCCTGGCGGCCTCCATCACCTTGGCCAGGTTCTCCTCGGTCGCCTCGCCCACGTTCACGACCTGCACCTCGTAGCCGCTGTCCCTCAGCCCGTCCCGGACGACGTTCCCGGCCACCTTCATGGTCTTGTCCCCGGAAACGATGAGGGCGGTGCCGCTGAGCCCGAACTCCTTGCAGGAGGTGGGCACGGTCCCTATGACGTCATGACCAGCCAGAACCTGCCTGGGAAAGAACATCGAGCGCGCTTTGGTGAAGTCTCCATCGTCCAATCCGAGCACCTAATGCCTCCTCCTATCTAGGTATCTAATCTTCAAGTTATCGGTTTTTTGGCCCTGCCATAGGATGCTGGCCATCAGGGGCGCATCCGCCGCAGCGCCTCCCTGAGCGCCGC
>JAJFUR010000058.1 GCA_021372335.1 Methanobacteriota archaeon | reverse complement strand
TAGCCACGGCATCCCGGTGGCGGGGCGGAGCGAGATTAATATCCCCGGACGGCATGCGCTGAGCGATGACATCCCTGAAGGTGGTCCTGGCCGGGGTGGAGATGGAGAACCCCACCATGCTGGCCTCGGGCATAATGGGCGAGACCGGGGGCTCCCTGCTGGCCATGGCCAAGGGCGGCGCGGGGGCCTTGGTCACCAAGTCGATAGGCAGCGTTCCGCGCGAGGGGCACAAGAACCCCACCCTCGTTGAGCTCGAGTTCGGCTACATCAACGCCATGGGGCTGCCCAATCCTGGGATCGAGGCGTTCAGGGACGAGATGTTCGAGGCCGGGAAGGCCGGCGTCCCGATCGTCGGCAGCGTGTTCGGCGCCTCCGCGGAGGAGTTCGCCTCCCTGGCGAGGAGGATGCAGGAGTACGGGGCGGAGGCCGTGGAGCTGAACCTGAGCTGCCCGCATGCCAAGGGGTACGGCATGGAGGTCGGGACGGACCCAGACGTCGTCGCCAGCATAATCAGGGAGGTCAAGGAAGCGGTGGTGGTCCCGGTCTTTGCCAAGCTGACTCCCAACACTCATAGGCTGATAGACGTGGCCAAGGCCGCGGAGGAGGCCGGGGCGGACGCCATAGTGGCGATCAACACCCTGAGGGCGATGAAGATCGACGTGGACGCCAGGCGGCCGATGCTCTCGAACCGTTACGGCGGGCTGTCCGGCCCGGCCGTGAGGGGCGTGGGGGTGAGGTGCGTCTACGAGCTGTTCGAGGCGCTCAAGATCCCGGTCATCGGCGTCGGGGGCATCGAGGACTGGCGCTCGGCCCTGGAATACATGATGGCGGGGGCGGCGGCGGTCCAGATAGGCAGCGGCGTCGGCAGGATGGGCCCGCAGGTCTTCGGGGACATCTGCTCCGGGATATCCGCCTACATGGCGCGGAACGGGTTCCAGGACATATCCCAAGTGGTGGGGGTGGCCCATGATTGACGTCCGGCCGGCCTCCCAGGCCATGGTGGCCATAGTCTCCAGGAACGAGGAGGCCAAGGACGTCGTGACCCTCAGGTTCGATTGGGACGTGCCCGCCACCCCCGGTCAGTTCGTGATGGTCTGGGTCCCCGGCGTCGACGAGGTCCCGATGTCCCTCTCCTATCTGGGCGCCCGGAAGGGCATCACGGTGAAGGGCGTGGGCGAGGCGACGAACGCCCTCACGGCGATGCAGGCCGGTGGGATGATAGGCGTGCGCGGCCCCTACGGGCGGGGTTACCGCATCCTGGAGGGAAAGGTCCTGGCGGTGGGAGGGGGCACCGGCATGGCGTCCCTCCTGCCGGCCGTGGAGGCTGTCCCATCGGCGGAGGTGCACACCGCCATTGGGGCCCGGACCGAGGCGGAGCTGCTCTTCGAGGAGAGGGCGAAGAACGCGTCGGCGACCGTGCGGGTCTCGACCGACGACGGAAGCAGGGGCCTCCACGGGAACGCGGTGCAGCTGGCGAAGGCAATGATGGCCGAGACGAGGTATGACGTCGTCCTGGGCTGCGGTCCCGAAAGGATGCTCTACCACCTGCATCGGCTGTGCCTGGAGCAAGGGATCCCATGCCAGATGTCCCTGGAACGCTACATGAGGTGCGGCGCCGGGCTGTGCGGCTCCTGCGCCCTCGACGGCAGCCGCGTATGCCGGGAAGGCCCGGTGTTCACTGGCGAGGAACTCAAGGGGATGAGGGAGTTCGGGAAACAGCGCCGGGACGAGTGCGGCCGAAGGGTCAGGTTATGAGCACCGGGCGGATGACGGAGGCGACGATCTCCCTGAACTCGAGGTCGTTCACCCTGCCCTTCCTCTCCCCTATGTCCTTAACCCTTCCCAGTATCTCGGCGAGCTGCTCATCCGTGGCGATCAGCCCGATGTCGTCCACCCTCTTCTTGATGTAGTTCAGGCCGGAATGCTTCCCCATCAGGATGTGCCGCTCGTTGCCGACCAGCCTCGGGTCGATGCTCTCGTACGTCAACGGGCACGCCAGCACCGCCGCCACATGGATCCCGGACTCGTGGGCGAAGGCGTTCCGCCCGACCAGGGGCTGATTGACCGGCTTCGCCAGGCCGGAGAACGCCTCCACCATGTCCGAGAGCTCCTTCAGCTTGGTCGTGTCGATGCCCAGGTCCTTGCCGTACATGAACTTCATGGCCGCCACGAACTGCTCCAACGGGACGTTCCCGCACCGCTCGCCTATGCCGTTGACGGTCGTCGTCACGGCGTCCGCCCCGGCCTTGACCCCGGCGATGGCGTTGGCCAGGGCGAGGCCGTAGTCGTTGTGGAGGTGAAGGGACACGGGCACCCTCACCACCTCCTTGGCCCGGGCGACCAGGAACGCTATGGCCTCGGGGGACGCGCAGCCGAGGGTGTCCGTCACCCCCACGCGGTCCGCCCCCGCGGCCTCGGCGACCATGTACACGCTCAACAGGTAGTCCAGGTCCGTCCGGGTCGTGTCCTCGGCGCTCAGGCTCACCTTGACCCCGCGGTCCTTGGCGTACTCCACGCCGTTGATTATTTTGTCCAGCACGTATCTGCGGTCCTTCTTGAACTTGTGCTTGATGTGGAGGTCGGAGGTCCCTATGAACAGCAGGACCATGTCCACGCCAGCGTCCACCGAGGCGTCGATGTCCTCCTTGGTTATCCTGGAGAGCACCAGGATCTTCGCGTCCAGCCCCTCGTCGCAGATGGCCCTCACGGACGCCCTCTCCCTCTCGGAGACGGCAGGGAACCCCGCCTCGATCTCGGGGACGCCCATCTCATCGAGCTTGCGGGCGATGACCACCTTCTGCTCCAGATTGAAAGTGACCCCCGGGGTCTGCTCCCCGTCGCGCAGCGTGGAATCATAGATGATGACGTCCCCCACCTCAAGCTTGGGGTTGAAAGGGCTAAGGGCCACCTCGTTCATGGTTGTTGCATTCGATAGAAGGTTCAAAATTGTTTCCATGGGCCGCCCCCGGCATTCGGCCGGTAGCTATTTCAATGGGCTGACGGTTGCGAGCGGCATGACGGAAGGGGAGAGGCGGAACCCTAACTTCATCGAGGTCAGCCACGGGCGGCTCCGGGTGAACGTGCCCCTCTCCGCGTACGAAGGGACCACCTATCACATCAGGCCTGAGGAGGCTGAGAAATTGAAGAGGACGCTGGCCTCCCGCTATCCCTGGCTGACCCCGAACGCGCTCAAGGTGTTCATAGAGGAAGCGGAGCAGGCGATGCGCGAACGCATCCAGTCGCAGCTGGGGGAGATGGAGAGGGCCAGGCACGCCCTGCAGGCCGGGAGCTACGAGCGGGCGAAGCGGATGGCCGAGGATTATCTCGAGGACAGGCCGGACGACCCTGACGCATGGTACGTGCTCGGGGAGGCCCTCTGCAGGCTGGGCGACACGGAGGCCGGGTTCGCCGCCCTCAGAAAGGCGCGCGCCCTGGGCGGGAAGGGCTGAACGTCAGGGGAAGAGCGCCTGCAGCGCCTGCACCACGTCCATCATGGTCGCGCCCCATGGTACGGAGGCCACGCTGCCCTCGATGACGCACCCCTCCTTCACCTTGCAGCATTTGACGATGGTCGGGACGCCGTCCCTTGGAGCAAGGTTCTGCGGGCAGATGTCCAGGAACTCGATGGGACGGCGGTAGATGTGCTGGAAGATGCGGCGGGAGAGGTCGCAGCCGATGAGCGTCGATTCAACGTCGATCGTCGGGGTCTCATCCAGGTAGAACATCCTCTTTTCCGAACTCAGGCCAGAGGCCCGGCACGGGAATATCACACCAGGCGTCCTGACCATCCGCTCCTTCTCCATGATGTCGACGTCCACGTACGAGGGGATGATCGGCCTCTCGACCAGGCCGGAGGAGAGCGCCCTCTCCACCAGCACCGAGAGCTTGGACGGGGACGGAGGGACGACATCGAGAACGCGGAGGTCCAGCAGGCGCTCGGCCTTCAGGAAGGAGACGTGGGAGAACATGCCGGAGACAACAACGGTCCTGCCCCCGTTCTCCCTGACCAGTCTGGCCAGCTGCGACATGTTGAGGACGTCTATCCCCTCGTCATGGATGAAGACGGTGTCCTCCGGGAGGGATAGGATCTCCAGATCGATGATCGGCCGGAAGAGGTCCTTGCCTCCCCGCTTGATCACCCGCACCGTTGCCGTGTCCTCACCGTTCCTCAGGACCATGAAGTCCGTGCGGGTGTAGGCGACCTTGCCCTGGAAGCTGGAGAGTATGTTCTCCCGCGTCAGGGGGAAGTCCACGTGGCGCAGGGAGACGTCCTTGCAGTGGTCGGGGAGGTTCGGCATGCGCGTTTCTATGGTCTGTGCCTATTTAATCAAATTGCCTTCATCTCCCCAGCCGCATCTAGGCGCGATCAAGGGCGTTCTTCAGTAAAGGCATGGCATAATGGAACGGACCGATTAATTATATAATAGGTGACCATGATAAAAATCACATTTTAATAACAATGGTCGCCTACTCATACTTCAATGGCTAGGGGCGCGTATCGGATCGAGATCAACTACTCTAAGAATGGCAGGCCAAGGTACTTTTTGGTCAAGGACATCGTCGTGAAAGGAAAGAAAAGGAAGGTTCTGAAATATATCAAGACAGGCGATGCCCCGTCTCCCGATGAGCTTGACAGGTTCAAGCGCGAACATGCGTATCAGCTTGAATTGAAGGCAGCCAGGAAGAAGGCGGAGCTTAGCGCGGAGCACTACAGTACGGGTTTTCTAAGCAAGGATATCATCGTTCAGCTCGAAGAGCTGCGGTTCATCTATCTCCGGTTCGAAGAGCTATTGACCGTCAATGAGGCCGAGGTCTATGAGCGCGACTTCGAGGTGCGTTACGTTTCTGGAACGACAGGATACGAGGGCAATACGCTCTCATTGGAACAGACAAAGGACCTATTGGTGTCCGGGATCCTTCCCAGGGATAAGGCATCGAGGGAGATCTATGAGGTGGATAACTTCAAGAGGGTCATCCGTTACCGCAACACATATAGGAAAAAGGTTAGCCTGGACTTTATCCGGAACCTGCACGCGCTTATAATGGATAATATCGACAACGAATCGGCCGGAACATTCCGGAGGACCGATGACGTGATCATCGGGGGCTGCTCAATGGACCTGACCCCGGCGGCTGTGATAGAGGATGAGCTGGCTCAGGCGATAGAAAAGTACTATTCCGATCTGAAGGAAGGTAGGCATCCCTTTGAATCCGCCATCATGTTCCATTATACGTTCGAAACGATTCACCCTTTCACGGACGGCAATGGCCGGGTGGGAAGGGAGATCCTGAACTATATGCTCAAGAAGGAAAGGTTTCCCAAGCTGTTGTTCCTGGGGAGGGATAGAGATATGTACATTTCCGCATTAAGGATGGGAAATGAGGAGCGCTACGGAGACATGGTCTCGTCGATGGCCGAGCTTATCCTTTCCCAAAGGATGGAAATATTGAGAAGGAACCTCGAGAAGGTGATCGAGCCTCCAAAAAAGTCCGGACAGATGAGGCTGACGGATTTCTAAAGACGTAGGAACGGATAACCCATCTCCCGATCATCTGACCATGATGGCCACCCCATTCACCAGAGAGCACATCCAGGCAGAAGGAAAACCTAATTATACGGGGTACAGAATCAGCCATCAAGGCTGGGATGACAGAGCGGCCATGTGGCGGACTGCAGTCCACCAAGGCGGTTATCCGTACACCCGTGTTCGAATCACGGTCCCAGCTCCATTCACTCCTTCTTCTCGCAAAGGCGCTTCACCTCCGCGTTCATGTTGCCCAGCCCCGCCTGGAGGTCGCGAGCGGTCGCCCTTGAGAAAAAGGACAGGAGGCCGCGGAGGGCGATGTGCTGCGTAAGGATGCACTTGGCGTCCTCCACCCTCTCGACGAGGAACGAATGGTCCATGGAAAGCAGCCCCTTCCGGACGGTCCCTTTGAACAGGGCCTCCTTCCCATTCTCGACCTTGACCGCCCTGGACCTGAGCCTGATCTCCTTCTTGCTGGGGGTTGATATGACCACCTCGAAGGTGCTCCCCTCCTTGAGCTCCCCCTTCATCTGGACGATGAAGGGATTCCAAGTGGGATAGGACGGGAAGTCGATCACCCTTTCCCAGACCTTCGATGCCGGCGCATTGACCATGACCGAGCCCTTGATCTCCTTCATGGGATAGCGTACCGCCTTCGGGCTGATATAATGCTTAATATTAATTTAATAATTGAATAATATACCGCCCGATGACCCGTCGGATAAGGGCAGCAGGCCATCGCCCTCCCCAATGGGCCGGTCCCGTCATCCGCCTGCGGGCGTCGCCGTCCTCTTTGGAGGGAGCGCGTGCCCGAGGCATGAGGGGCGAACGGGAGCACATATATGCGGCTTTCATAGGACGGTATTAGGGACGATGGGACCGATGCCCTTCGCGAACTCGATCCCCCAGCCCTCTTCCAGTGGCATCACCAGAGGGAAAACCTTTTTCAAGTGAGGGGACAGGTTCCGTCCGTGGCCAAGCTCAAGTTCATCAGGGGGACGCCGAGGGCGCTGTACCGGTCAGCTCTGGCCGATTTCGTGGACGCCTTCAAGGCCGCCCCCCTGGACACCGCCCTGGTGGTCCCCCGCCCAGGTATGGCTATGGAGGTCCGCACCACCGTGCTGAGGGGGATGGTCGTCCCCACCTTCTGCGTCACCGATCTGGACGACCTCGTCCGTTACCTGTTCGACCAGAACGAGAAGGGGCTGCGACCGGTGGGCGGATGGGCGGCGAAAAGGGTCATCCGTCAGGTGCTTCTCGGGAACGAGGCGCGCTTTCAGCCCCTCGTCCGGGACGGAGAGGTTTCCGAGGAAACGCTGGACGGCCTCTACACCCTGGCCGCGACGCTTCGGGACTTCCACGCCGACCTGGGCCGCTTCCGCGAGGACGGAGGCATGGGGATCGACGTCCCCCTCTTCCTCAGGCTGTACCTGGAGAGGATGGCCTCCCTCGGCCTCGTTGACCATATGGGAGTACGGGGGACCGTGGCCGGAAGGCTGCAGGAATGGTACCGCGCGGCGCCGCTCTTCAGGAGGCTGGTGGTCATAGGCCCCTTCGAGCCCACCCCCTCCCAGGCCTCCCTGCTCCGGGCGCTGGTGGGGGTATGCGATGAGGTCATCTACCATCACCCTTTCGTCCCCGGGCACGGGAAGGTGTTCGTGCAGGGGACCGTGGACCTGGAAAGGGAGATGGAGGTCCTCGACCTCCCGCCCGACGAAAGGGACATGAGGAGGCTGGCGCTCATCAGGCCCTGGGGGGAGGGCAGGGTGGACCTGGGCGCCGAGTGCGCCGAGGGGCGCTTCCTCGATCCCCTGGCCGAGGCCAGGCAAGTGGCGCAGCGGATCGCCACGCTGCTGGAGCAGGGGGTGGACCCCAACTCGATCGCCATCTACCTCCCGGAGAGGAGGGAGGCCCTTCCGCTCGTGCGCGACGTGCTCTCCGACTTCGAAATCCCCTTCCGGACCGACCTGGGCGCCCCATTGTCCACCTCGCCCGCGGTGCAGGCCGCGCTCTCGGTCCTGGACGCGGTCGACCAGGCCTATTCCCCCGGCTCGATCAGACGCCTGCTCTCCAGCCCCTATCTCCGATGGCCGAGGGAGGGCGAGCGCCTATGGCACGTGGATGTGGACCGCCTTGCCCGGATGGCGGGGGTCCGTTCGGGAAGGAGGGCATGGAGCGCAGGGCTGGAACGGCTCATGGCCGAGCTGCAGGCGCAGGCGGAGGACCCCGAGGTCCCCGAGGCGAGGAGGGCGATCGCCCTGAGGGACAGGGAGAGGGCGGCGGCGGTGCTGCCGGCCCTCGAGGCGCTGCTCGACGAGCTCGGGGGATTAGAGGGGAGCAAGGGCATCGCGGGGCACGTGGCGGCGTTCCGGGACGCGCTGGAGCGCCTCGGGGCCGTCGAGGCCGTCGGCAGGCATGCCCGCGACGAGGGGAACGAGGCCAGGGCCTTCCAGGGGCTGCTCCGGACGCTGGCGGCGCTCGAGGCGGAGGGCAGGGTGGACGAGGGGGCCATCCCCCCGCAGGGCTTCCTGGCCGAGCTGAGAAGGCAGCTCGCCGGGGCAACGTACCAGCCCGAGGGAACGAACGACCTGGGGGTGATGGTCGGCGGCTACAGGTCCCTGGAGGGACACGAATTCGAGCATAGTTTCCTGGCGTTCACCGTCGAGGGGGACATGCCCAAGCTCGGCGTGAGGCATCCGTTCATCACCTCCCAGCAGGCCCGGGCCATCGGGCTGCTGGGCGAGGAGGACATCCTGCGGCAGGAGCGGTACTACTTCCTGGGCGCCTTCATGGGCGGCGCCTCCGTCCTCATCTCCCACCCCTTCTACCAGGAGGGGAAGAGGGCGCTGCCCTCCCCCTTCCTGCAGGACCTCGAGAGGAAATGCACCGTCGCCCCGATGGAGGAGGTGCCGATCACCCGCTCCCGGCGCTGCGCCCAGATGGCGCTCGGAACGATGCTGGCGGGCGGCAGTGTCCCCGCCCCGGAGCTCTGGTCGGACAGGGTAACGCTCCCCCCGGCGGAGCTGTGCGCACGGCTGAACGTGGAGCGGGGCAGGCAAGGCGAGTACCGCTCGCCGCACGACGGCGTCCTCTCCGACCCGGAGGTGCTTGAGACGATTATCGGAAACCTGGGGGCGAAGGTGTTCTCGCCGAGCATGCTGGAGGCCTATCGCAAATGCCCGATGCACTATCTCCTCAGATACGTTCTCTACCTCGCCCCCCTGGAGGAGGACCTGGAGGCCATGCGCCTGGGAACCGCCGCCCATGAGGTCCTCTGCCGGTTCTACAGGCGAAGGGCGGAGCGGGGACTCGGGATGCCCTCCCCCGACGAGGAGCTGACGGCGGTGAAGCGGGAGATCAGGGAGATTGGCAGGGAGGTGGCCGCCCGGTTCAAGGGCGAAGGGGCGGACAGCGAGGCAAGGTACCGCGCGCTCATCGGGGACGAGGGGTACGACGGCACCCTCGGCACGTTCGTGGACCGGCAGGCGACGGCCGACCTGCCGAGGTGGAGGCCCGAATACCTCGAGTACAGCTTCGGCTCCAGGGTGGCGGGGGACAGGTACGATCCCCGTTCCACCGAGCGGCCGGCCGTCATCCCGCTGACGGAGGGGGCTGGGGACGTCCTGCTGCTGAGGGGCAAGGTGGACCGGGTGGATGTGGACGGGAACGCCATGCTCGTCATCGACTACAAGACGGGCAAGGCCCCCTCCTACAAGAGCCTGGAGAAAGGGTACAGCATGCAGCTGCAGCTGTACCTGCTCGCCTGCGCCCAGCTCCTGGGCATGGAGCCCGCCGGGGGCGCGTACTATCAGCTAAAGGACGACGGGTTCGGCATGCAGCTGAGGGTCGCCGACCCCCGGTACAAGGATGCGCTCGGAGGGACCCCCACCCCCTATGCCACAGGGCTGCGGAAGGACCTAGAGCGCGCCCTGAGCAACGCCAGGGAGGCGCTGGAGGGGATGGCGGCAGGCGCGTTCCACCCGGTCGATTCCCTCGAGCAGGAGCGGTGCCCCCGCTCCTGCCCCTACTCCCGCGTCTGCCGCAAGGACGACATGCGGGTGCTGGCGATGACCCTTGCCAGGGGGAAGGGGCTGTGACGCCCGGCCGCTCGGTTTGCGTGAACGCCTCGGCCGGCTCGGGGAAGACCACCCGGCTCGTGGAGCAGTACTTCGAGCACATCGAAGGGGGAGCGCCGATAGGCGCCGTGCTCGCCCTCGCCTTCAACGACGAGGCCGCGGCGAACATGCGCAGACGGATAAGGGAGAGGACGATGGCGCGGGGGGACGAGCGAACGTTCGACCAGCTGCACTGGGCCCAGGTGATGACCTTCCACTCCTTCTGCGCCCAGGTGCTTAAGGAGTTCCACCTTCAGGCCGGGGTGCCTTCCAACTTCACGGTCATCGAGGACATGGACCTCGCCGTGCTGATGGACCAGGCCTGGGAGGAGCTGATGGTCACCCCCGACCCCGCCCTGCGCAGGGACATCGTCGACGCCTGCACGGCGATCGGGGACCGGCGGCTGCGCCAGACCATCGCGTTCCTGTACGAGCGGAGGGCCAGGGCGATGGAGGCCCTGGCGGCGATGGAGGACCGCGAGGCGTTCCTCGAGGGCTACAGGCGAACGTGCCAGGACCGTCTGCGCGAGGTCCTCGGGAGGTTCGACGACCCCGCCTTCACCGGGGCGGTGGGAACGCTCCTGCGCCTTGCGGACAGGTACGCCAAGGAGGACGGGGGCAGGGCGGCCTCCTACCTGCATAAGGCGAGGCCGCTGCTCCTGGCCTGCGGGGACGGGGACCCGCGGACGAGACTGGCAGCCCTGCGGGGGCTGCTGGAGGTGAAGGGGGCAAAGAACATGGGCGACAAGGGGATGGGGAAGGACAAGGACGCCCTCGGCGCCGCCTATGGCACCCTGCGGGCGTTCCTGGAGGCGGAGGAAGAGGAGCTGCTCTACCTCCCGTTCGACCTCGATCCCGATCATCAGGAGGCGGCCGTCGGGCATCTCACGGCCCTCAGGGCCATCTTCCTGGCGTATGCGGCCTTGATGGACCGCAGGAAGGCGGAAGGGAATGCCCTTGACTTCAACGACCTGCTGCTCCGGGCGCAGTGGCTGCTTTCCCCCGACCGGCCGGACCATCAGGTGCTGGACGTCCTCAGGGAACGGTACAGGTACGTGCTGGTGGACGAGTACCAGGACACCGACCTGCCGCAGGACCGCATCGTGCGCGCGCTTCTCGGTGAGGAGAAGGGCAAGCTCTTCGTGGTCGGGGACGGGAAGCAGTCCATCTACCTTTTCCGCGGGGCGGACGTGGGCATCTTCAAGGACATGCGGCGCTTCGTGCGGACGGAGCTGCAGGGGGCAGAGGAGGAGCAGGAGAACAACTTCCGCTCCTGCCCCGAGGTGGTGGCCTTCGTCAACCGGCTGTTCGGCCGCATCATGGACAGGGAGGAGGCGGACTGGGAGTTCAAGTACGCCGAGGTGCGGGCGTACCGTACGCTAGACCGGGGGTCGGTGACCGTCGTCCAGGTGGCGAAGGGGGACGCGGACGCCAAGCTGGCCATGGCCAGGGCGGTGGCCGACCAGATCGAGCGGCTGGTGGCGGGGGACGGCAGGGCCGTGCACCTTGGTGAGGAGGGGCCCAGGCCCCCAAGGTATGGGGACGTCGCCGTGCTCCTCCGCGGGAGGACGAACCTCCGCTACTACGAGGGCGTGCTCGCCGAGCGGGGCATCCCCTACGCGGTGGAGAAGGGCATAGGGCTGTTCCAGAGGCAGGAGGTCATGGACATCGGGAACGCGCTCGCCTTCCTTGGCAACCAGGCGGACGATGTGGCCCTGTACGGCATATTGAGGTCCCCCTACTTCGGCCTCTCGGACGAGATGCTGTGCCGCGTGGTCGCCGCCTCCTCCGGCCAGCTCTTCTCCCGCCTGCGGAAATTCGCCGATGAGGGGCCGGACGAGGAGGCCAGAAGGGCGTACGCGGTCCTGAGCGGGCTGCTGGGACGGTGCCGGACCGTGCCCGTGAGCGAGGTGCTGAGCGCCCTGCTGCAGGAGACGGGCGTGCTGGGCGTGTACGCCGGCCTGCCGAACGGCAGGCAGATGATAGCGAACGTGGAGCAGCTCCTGGGAACGGTCCGGAGGAAGGAGCAGGAGGGGCCGTTCACCCTGTACGACCTGATAGACTGGCTGAACGCGAGCATGGCGAACTCGGAAAGGGAGGGGCAGGCCCAGCTGGAGGCGGTGGGGGACGCGGTGCGCATCATGACCGTGCACGCCTCGAAGGGGCTGGAGTTCCCGGTGGTCCTAGTCCCGGAGGCGGAGGCGGCGCCCCGGGAGGAGAGGGACCCGGCCGCCCTGACGCCCACGGGGCTGTTCGCGGAGGTGCCGACCCCGGACCTCTCCACGACGTATCCTCCGGCGCCCCTGCGCCCCGCCCTGCGGGAGCTGAAGGCAAGGATGGAGGCGGAGAGCCTGCGGCTGTTCTACGTCGCTGCGACGAGGGCGAGGGACCATCTGGTGGTCCTCGGAGGAAGGAAGAAGGAAGGCGCCTGGGAGCCGATCGACAAGGATAGGCGGGACTGGTTCGCGCTCACGCTGAACGGGCTGGGCATAGCGGACGCCGAGGCGGGGACGATACCATTGGACGAGGACGGCCGGTACGCCCTGTCGCTCGAGACGTTCGAGGCCGCCGGAGGAGGCCTTTCCCTCGAGCCAGTCCGCCCGTGCGTGGTGCCGGAGGGGCTGGAATGGACGCCTGCGGCCCGCGTCCGCCCGGAGCCGAGGGTGGAATTGGTGCTCCCCTCGGCCCTCGACGAGAGGACGGAGGGGAGGCTGAAGGGGGGCGAGGGCTCGGAGCTGAAGCGGCTGCTGACCTCCAGGGGGATGGACGCCGCCGAGTATGGCACCCTGGTGCACGAGGCGCTGCGCGGGAAGGAGGCGGGGACGTTGCTGCGCTTCAGCCGCGCCTCCCTCTCCCCCGAGGAGACGGAATGGGCGGCGAGGGAGCTGCAGGGGATCGTAGCGAGGTTCATGGCCTCCGAGCCGATGGCGTCCCGGGCCGAGGGCGGCAGGGACCTGACCGAGCTGCCCTTCGAGCTGAGGGAGGGGGACAGGCTCTACAGGGGGACGATCGACCGGCTGGTGCGATTGAGGGACGGCACGTGGGCGCTGATCGACTACAAGACCGTGGGCCTCAGGGAGCCGGCGGCGGTCGTGGAGGCGTTCAGGGGGCAGATGGAGGTCTATATGAAGGCGGCCCAAGGTCTCGTCGGCGAACGGGTGCGTGCGTTCCTCTATCTGACGGAGGCCGGGACGGTGGTCGAGCTGTGAAGGGCGGAAGGCGAGGACCGGCCCCCCTCCCCGCTTCCATAGGACCGTCTTCCAGCTGTCAGGAAGGCCGCCAGGGACGGACGGACAACCTGGTCCAAGGGGCCTGGCGCTCCCCGCACGGTCCACGCAAACAAAAGGGTTCGGCGCTAATGGGGGATGTCCAAAGAGGCCCAAGGAAGTCCCCCATTTCCTTCTGGTCCACGATGCGCAGGGATAACACCCTCCATCGATGATGGAGTCGAGCGGAACGAAGCTGTGATCGAAAGCGAACTCGATGTTCGGCTAATGCTTAAAAAGGGCAAGCATCACCGACGGGGCGGGTTGCAATGAGCTATGCTCAGCGGTTCGGCGCACAGCGGCCATCATTGAGCGGGAGAGATGCTGCAGTCGATTGTCCCCCGAAGGCGCTCACACGGAAGGCGCATGGGAAGGCGTACTCCCATCCAGCGATCGGGGCTCGGGGGATCGATTAGAGCTGTGCAATGGTTTGCTAGGACCGATCAGACCATGGACGGTATACAGGGCATCGAGCGCGATGCCCTTGCTCTTGTGCCGTCCGATTATCTCGTTCAACCACAATCGCTAGTAC
>JAJFUR010000016.1 GCA_021372335.1 Methanobacteriota archaeon | reverse complement strand
GACCGCCGGATGGGCGCCCTCCTGGATGGCCTCGAAGCCGTAGTCCCACCAGGAGACGAACGCGGGACGGTCGAGGGCGACGGCCGCTTCGGCGTCCTGGGCGGAGAACCATCTCCACGCGGCCGGCCAGTACTCGTTCGGGAGGGTGAGCCCGTAGCTGAACGCCCCTAAATACCAGTAGGTGCCGTTCTCCAGGTCGTAGTCGTCCGGCCTCAGGAGGTCCGGCATGACCTTGTAGATCTGTGCGTCATAGTCAGTCTTCAGGGTCGAGGGGATCCCTGCGTCCAGGGCGAACCACACGTTGGGCAGCAACACCATCAGCACGATGAAGAGGATACCGAGCACGTGCCTTACCTTGACCGAGGCCTTGATGGTCCTCCATAGCCCGCCGTGGTCCGTGCCCAGGCCCTTGATCATCTCGTCGAACCGCAATCGGTCGATTATGAGCCCGAGCACCCAGCCCGCGGAGACGGCGAAGGCCGGGGAGGCGTTGAACACGAACCTGGCGGCCGAGGAGGCCATGTAGATCGAGATCGCCACCCAGACCACCACGAATATGAAATGGGGGTTGAGGTTCTTCGGGGCCTTGACCGCGGCGTAGCCCACCCCGATGAGCGACAGCCAGAACGTCACCATGCCGAAGGACATGGCGAGGCTGGAGAACAGCGGGGCCTGCGCCTCGGAGATGGTGCTGTACAGCTTGCTCTTGACCAGGTACCCCTGGCCGGACAGGATGGAATCGAGCAGGGCGGGGTCGAGGAACGAGAGCGCTACCATGGCCACGATGGAGATCGCGACGAGGACGGGGAGGACCAGGGTCCAGGGATAGTCGCGGGTGACCACGAACATGAGGCCGCCGACGACCCCGACCAGGTACAGGATCACCGGGGTGTCGAACCAGGTGATGACCAGGTCCAGGCTCACATAGGCGGGTGCCATCAGCAGAAAGGCCAGGCCGAAGAAGACGGCGATGGGGAAGAGCACGCCCATGGAGTCCGCGTTGCGGAAGCGGTCCACCAGAAGCTGGACCAGAAGGTAGGCGAGCACGATGACCAGGAGGTAGGTGTACCCGGTCCAGATGAGGCCCACCGCTGCCACGCTCACCCCTCCCAGCGCCGCGTAGATGAGCGAGACCTGATTGGTCCCCAGGTACGCCCTGAGCCCGGCCGCTATGGCCCTGGGGTCCTTCCAGCTATTCACCCATCTGGTCCCGTTGACGGACTGCAGGGACCGAAGCAGGAAGTAGAAGGAGAATACCACGAAGAACAGCACCATTGCGTCGTGGTCAGCGTTCGAGAGCACCGTCCGCTCGATGTGCCCCGCCATTAGGGCGAAGATGAACGCCCCGAGGAGGCCGGCCTTGCGGCCGAAGGCCGCCTTGCCGAGCATGTACACTGGAATGACGGTCAGGGCCCCCCAGACCGCGGTGGAGAAGACCAGGGACAGGCCTATGGCATCGGCGACCGCCAGCCCGGTCAGGGTGCTGAGGAGCATGCCCGCCACCGCCACCGACCAGTCGTACAGCGGGGGGCGGGGGTTCCTCATCCCATTCGGATAGTTCAGCATGTCGTCCCACACCAGGTGGTCCCCGGTCGCCACCGCGTGGTCGATCACCCTCATGTGATAGTAGGAATCGGAGCCGCCCGAGACCAGGTAGCCGTTGTCCACCGAGATGGAGTACCCGAAGTAGCTCCTGACGAACAATGCCAGGAACACCATCATCGTCAATAACAGCACCGTTTGCCAATTCCTTCCGAGCCAGGAGCCCCTGATGCCGCTGGAGAAATTGGACAACGAAGGAGAGCGCTGCTTGCCAATGGGTTGACCGGACCCCTCTAGTTTCATTGCCATTAAGTGAGTCTCCCCTGGGGTGATTACCAACTGATGACGGACCCCGTATAAATACGTTGGTCCCATCCAGGTCAGTAAAATTCGATGCCTGGCAGCCCGCCGGGAGCGATAGTTCGGCTCAGGGAAGGGAGACGGCCTTGGCCTCCCGCACGACCCGCAGGGCCGCCTCCCGGGGGTCCTCCGCCCCGTAGATGCCTCGGCCGACGATGACGTAGTCCGCGCCCATGCGTAGGGCTTCCGAAGCGCTCCCCCCCTGGGCGCCCACGCCCGGGGACAGGATGAGGAGGGGGCCGACCTCCCGCCGCAGCGCCGCCAGCCGCTCCGGCCGTGTGGCCGGGGCGATGATGCCCGCGGCGCCGCAGCGCACGGCCATGCGGGCGAGCGATCCGGCGACCGGCGCGGTGTACTCCGCCCCCCCGGGGTGCGACATCTCGGTGACGACGAAGATCTTCCCGCTCCCGGCGGCCTCGACCGCCGCCCTGACCGAGTCGCTGCCCGCGAAGCCGTGGACGATGACCCCCTCCGCCCCCCGCCCCATCGCCTGGGAGACGATCAGGGAGACGGTGTTGGGGATGTCGGCCACCTTGAAGTCGCAGATGACCGGGGCAAGCCCAGCCAGCCTGGTGATGGTCTCCGGGGAGGTGGCCAGGACCAGAGGCCAATTGATCTTGATGGCGTCCACGACGTCCGCCGTCCGCTCGGCCACCATGAAGGCCCGTTCCGGCCTGACCTCGTCCAGGGCGAGGATGACCCTGCTCTCCCTTCGCATTTCGCGAATCCCAACGGCCCGCCCCGATATAGGGTTTGCCATAGGGAAGCGTTAAGTCCGCCCCGGTCCGTAGAGGGGGCATGCGCCCCATCCCCATGGAATCGTCGTCCTGGTACACCAAGCGCCTCCCGCGCGGCTGCAGGCTCTGCCGGCAGGGGGCGAAGATGGTCCTTCTGGTCACCGGCAGGTGCGGCGAGTCGTGCTACTACTGCCCCCTATCCGAGGCCAAGAAGGGGAGGGACGTAGTGTATGCCAACGAGCTCCGGGTGGCGAGCGATGAGGACATCGTCCGGGAGGCCGAGGCCATGGGTGCCAGGGGGACCGGCATCACCGGCGGCGACCCACTGCTGATCATGGACCGGACGGTGCGCTACGTCCGGCTGCTCAAGGAGCGGTTCGGAACGGCGCATCACATCCACCTGTACACGGCCACGGTGGACCGGGAGCGGTTCCTCCGCCTGCAGGAGGCGGGGCTGGACGAGCTTCGGGTGCACCCGCCGATCAGGCACTGGGGCCGCCTCGGGGACCTCGGCCTGACCGAGGCGGTGGAGGGGCTGGATATGAAGGTGGGGTTCGAGGTGCCGGCAGTCCCCGGCGAGGGGGAGGGGCTGATAGCGCTCTGCCGGTTCGCGGCCGCCAATGGCCTGGCCTTCGTGAACCTGAACGAGCTGGAGGTGTCCGAGACCAACTGCCAGGCCTTGCTTGCCCGGGGCCTCCACGTCCGCTCGGACGTGTCCAGCGCCATCGAGGGAAGCGAGCGGACGGCCATGGCGGTAATGGAGGAGGTGGGGGACGCGGTGCCTGTCCACTTCTGTTCCTCCAGCTTCAAGGACAGGGTGCAGCTGCGCGAGCGGCTGAAGCGGAGGGCGAAGCGGGTCGCAAGGCCCTTGGACCTGGTGACCTCCGAGGGCATGGTCCTGCTGGGGGTGGTGGAGACGCAGGATCTGGAGGGCGCCTACCGGCTCCTCAGGGACGCGCATGGCGTCCCGGCCGAGCTGATGGCGATCGAAAGGGGAAGGCTGGAGGTGGCCCCTTGGGTCCTGGAGGCCCTGGCCCCCGGGCTTCCGTTCCCCTGCTTCCTGGTGGAGGAGTACCCCACCGCGGACAGGCTGGAGGTGGAGAGGCGGCCCCTTGGCTAGGCCACCGAGATGCTCTGCACGTTGTGATGGCGGTTGACCAGGTCCCGGGCGATCTTCAGGTTCTTCCCGTTCTTGCCGATGGCCCGGCCCTTCACGGCCGGGTCGACCGTGACGGTGGCGTGGACGATGTTCCCCCTCGTCTCGATCTCCACCTTCTGCGGGCCGTAGTTGTAGAACACGTTCTTGATGAACGTCTCCGCGTCATCGGAGTACTCCACGACCTGGATGTTCTTGCCGGTGGTGTTCTTGAGCCTGATCACGTTCTCCCCGCCCTTGCCCACCGCCCGGTTGGCCTGGCCCGGCTCCACGACGAAGACGAGCTTCTCCTCGGTCTCCATACAGTCCTTTACCCTGGCCTTGGTGATCTTCTCGAACAGGCTGATGTAGCGCAGGGTCTCTTCGGTGAAGGTTATCTCAGTGGTCATGTTCAGCCCAGCGAAAGGATGTTGGACGCCCCCTTGTCGATCACGGCGATGGAGGACACCGAGAAAGGCTTTCCGCAGAGAGCCCCGAGCTCCATGTTGTTGCCCTCGAACCGGTACACAGGCACGCCGTGGTCCTTGGAGACCAGGAACCCGCTGGGGCAGTTCTTGGCCACAATCACGAGCTTGGCCTCCCCGTTCCTAACTGTCTTTTCCGTCTGCTCCACGCCGAAGACCACCTTCCCGGTGGTCATGGCGGTCTTTAAGGCTCTTCCCAGATCGATCATTCAGCTGCCCCCTTCTTCACAGGTGCGTACACGAGATTCACGGCCCCGGTCCCGAGTGTAACCGGCTGCCCCACTATAATGTTTTCTGCCACGCCGTCCAGGTGGTCCTCCTCCCCGGTCATGGCCGCGGTCAGCAGGTGCGCGGCGGTGATCTCGAACGCCGCCCTGGCCAGCACTGACGACTTCCTCCCGGATATCCCATGGCGGCCGATGGCCTTGACGTCGCCGTCGTTGGTCATCAGGTCGGCCACCAGCATGATGTGGCGTATGTCCACGGACAGCCCCTGCTCCTCCAGGGTGCGGGACGCCTCCTCGATTATGGAGTTCCTGGCGGCCTCCACCCCCAGCACCTCGTACACCTCCTGGATGGAGTTGCTGTATGCCCGGGTGTTGTCCAGCCCATCGATCTTGAGCACCTCCCGCAGGTTGCTGCCCTCCGTATAGATGATCCACTGGTCGTCCTTCTTCTTGAGCAGGGCGCGGGTGATGCCCTCGACCCCCTTGACCTTGGCCCCCTTGATCAGGTCCAGGGCCTTCTGCAGGTTCTTGAAGGACGGCTCCTTGGGCTCGAGGCACAGGTAGCCGGTCCCGATCTCCCCGGCCAGCTCGACCTTGGGAGGCAGGGCTTCCCGGGCCACCTCGTCCACCACCACGATGCCCCTGAGCCGGGAGACCTTCTCCCGGATGAGTTCGATCGGGGAAGGCTCGCCCCTGGGCGGCCTTCCGTCCTGGTCCACAAGCCCCTTCTGCATGCACTTCCGCAGGTCGGGCACTATGAACAGACGCATATTGTGCAGGTCCGTCTCGATGTCCGCGAGGTCCAGCACCGTGGTCATTTCGATGTTGGAGGCGATGGCCTTCACGGTCTCCACGTCATTGGACAGCTCCTTTTTCACATACAGGGTCATCATCGGGGTGCTGGGGACGCGGCGGGCGTCCACGATCTCGATGAGGCGGGGCAGGCCCAGGGTCACGTTGATCTCGGCCACCCCGGCGTAGTGGAAGGTACGCATGGTCATCTGCGTGCCCGGCTCCCCGATGCTCTGGGCCGCGAGGATGCCGGCGCTCTCGTTGGGGTCCATCATGTGGTCCTGGTACCTCTGGTTGGCCACCTGGAGGATCTTTTCAAGGTCCTCCGTGCTGATGTCGTTGCCCTCGAGCCGGCGGGCGAGGTTCAGTATGATCCTCTGGGGCAGCTGCAGCTTGAGCGCCTCGCACCTCCTGAGCAGCTGCTCCTCGAACGGGGTATGCCTCTTGCTCTTGTCGGGGATCTCGAAGACGACCGCCGTCTCGGGCTCGGCCTCCTTCCTGTCCGCCCTCCTCTTCGGGGCGGCCTTGGCCTTGGCCGGGGCTTTGCCGGCCCTCTCTCTCTTCCCCAGCTTCGCGAGCAGCTCCTCGGCGGCCTCCTTGCTCAGGCCGATGCCCTGCAGCTCCTTGACGGACGCCTTCGCCAGGTCGGTCTGGTTGGTGAAGTGGTCCTTCACGATCCCGATGGTCTCAACGGCGACGCCCTTCCTCTCCAGCCCCTTGATGAAATCCTTCTGGGCCATCACTCCTCACCTCCGCCCTCGTACTCGATCTCCTCCGACTCCTCCTCTTCCTCCATGGCGGCCTCCATGAGGTCCTTCTCCACGGTGGCGTAGGCGCTGATCTTGCGCTCCTCCGCACGGGCCAGAAGGTCGGCGTAGTGCTCCCCGAGCACGTCGCGCAGCACGTCGTCCACGTCTATCGCGTCCCCCTGCACGCTGCGGGTGGGGTCGATGCCGTCCTCCCCGTACTTGAACTGGATGATGCTGTCCGCGGTGTTGCGGACCGTCCCGTCCTGCTTCAGCTTCAGGTCCTCCAGGGCGTTGATCAACCGGCGCTGCATGTACCCTGACCGGGAGGTGCGCACGGCGGTGTCGACCAGCCCCTCGCGCCCGCCCATCGAGTGGAAGAAGAACTCCGTGGGCGTGAGGCCGCTCTTGTAGGAGTTCTTGACGAACCCCTTGGCCTGGGCGCCAAGGTCCCCCTTCTGGAAGTGGGGGAGCGTCCGGTTCCAATAGCCCCTGGAGAGGCGCTCGCCCCGGACCGCCTGCTGCCCTATGCACCCCGCCATCTGTGAGAGGTTGAGCATGGAGCCGCGGGCCCCTGACTTGGCCATCTGCACTGCGGAGTTGTTCAGCCCCAGGTGCTTCCCGGCGATCCTTCCCGCCTCGTCCCTGGCCTCCCCGAGCTTCTTCATGACCTCCACCTCCAGGGTCTCCTCGAGCGAGCGCCCGGGCATCTGGTCCAGGGTCCCGTCGCGGTAGGAGGCGACCAGCTTGTCGACCTCGCGGAAGGTGTTGTTGATCTTGTCATCTATCTGCCTCTTCGCCTCCTCCGGGATGTCCTCGTCGTCGATGCCGGTGGAGAAGCCGCGGACCATTATGGACCCGATGGCCAACCTCGTCACGTCATCCAGGAACTCCCTGGCCCGGTCGGCCCCGTAGTCCCTCGCTATCTTGTCCAGGATCTTGCCGTCGCCGGAGCCGATGGCGTTGTCATCGATGGTGCCCATCAGCAGCCTGCCGTCGCGTATCTTGACATATGCGTCGTACTGGCACCCCTCCTTTTCGCACTTGGGGCACTTCTGGCAGATGTGCGCCTTGAACTGGATGTTGAGGTCCTTCGGGAGGATGGTGGAGAACAGGTCCTTTCCGGCCCAATACTCCCTTCCCCCCTCCACCGTCGGCTCGGGCAGCCTGTTGTTCCCCATCTTGGAGAGGATGGACAGGGTCTGCGCCTTGTCGAAGCGGGGGTTCATGTATGTCAATTGGAACATGCCGGTGATGTGGTCGTGGATGGCCCCGATGATCGGCCCCCCGAACCTCGGGGACAGGATGTGCTCCTGCACCTTCATCAGGATGTGCGCCTCCGCCCTCGCCTCCTCGCTCTGCAGGACGTGCAGGTTCATCTCGTCCCCGTCGAAGTCGGCGTTGTACGGCGGGCAGACGCAAAGGTTCAGGCGGAAGGTCTTCCCGGGCATGACCTTCACGACATGGGCCATCATGGACATGCGGTGCAGGGAGGGCTGCCTGTTGAACAGGACCACGTCCCCGTCCATCAGGTGCCTCTCGACCACGTAGCCGATCTCGATGCCCTCGGCCACGGTCTCCGCGTTGCGGTCCGTAACGCGGATCCTGCGGCCGTCCTGGCGGATGACGTAGTTCACGCCCGGCTCGTAGACCGTCCCGGCGGGGGTGGGGCCACGCTTGACCATGGCCTTCAGCACCTCGATGTTGTCCTTGGTGACGGTGACGGGGACGGTGAGCTCGCGCGCGGCGAACACCGGCACGCCGACCTGGTTGATGGACAGCCATGGGTCGGGGGAGATCACCGTGCGGGCGGAGAAGTTCACCCTCTTGCCGGACAGGTTGGAGCGGAAGCGCCCCTCCTTCCCCTTCAGCCTCTGCACCAGTGTCTTCAACGGCCGGCCGCTGCGGTGCCTGGCCGGCGGGATGCCGGACGTCTGGTTGTCGAAGTAGGTGGTGACATGGTACTGCAGCAGCTCCCACAGGTCCTCCACGATGAGCTGGGGGGCCCCTGCGTCCCTGTTCTCGCGCAACCTCTGGTTGATGCGCAGCACGTCGACCAGCTTGTGGGTCAGGTCGTCCTCGGACCGGTCCCCCGACTCGAGCGTGATGGACGGCCTGACGGTGACCGGCGGGACCGGCAGGGCGGTGAGGACCATCCATTCCGGCCGGCAGGCCGCGGGGTCTATTCCCAGCGGGATCAGGTCCGCGTCGGGGATGCGCTCCAGCCGCTCCCTGACCTCCTTGGGGGTGAGCTTGTGCCCGTCCTCCCGGAAGGTCGTGGGCTTGTCCAGCGTGATCTTCTTCTGCTCCTCGCCGCAGTGCGGGCAGACCTCCTTCATCGCCTTCTCGGCGGCGGCCTTGGCGGTCTCCTTGGAGAACTCGCGCAGATCCATGGTATCGCTCCCCAGCTCCTCCATGGTGTCCATGCGGGCGCGGTACTCCTTGACGTCCTCCTCCGTGAGGACCAGCCTTCCGCAGGATTTGCAGGTCGCTTGCAGCAGCTTCTTGATCTCCTTCACATAGCCAACGTGGATGACCGGCATCGCCAGGTCGATGTGCCCGAAGTGCCCGGGGCACTCGTCCACCTTGTGCCCGCAGGTCTTGCACATCAGCCCGGGCTCGATGACGCCCAGGTGGGTGTCCATCAGCCCGGCCTCGATCGGGAACCCGTCATCGTTGTAGGTGTCGGCGGTGATGATCTTGGTGGCCGACATCTTGCGTATCTCGTCCGGGGACAGGCAGGCGAACTTGATGGAGCCGATCCTCTTGGAAACCCCTCGCATCATCTCAAATCCTCCAGTTGTAAGCGCATGGCGACCCCGAGCGAGAGCAGCTCGTCAAGCAGCAGCTTGAAGGCGTAGGACGTCTGGATCATGTGGACGTTGGTGTTGTTGCCGCACACTGGACAGCGCAGGGCGCCCCTCTTGTCCAGGATGGCGATGTGCCCGCAGTTGGGGTTGCCGCACACCCATTGGAAGGTGCCGTCCGATTCGTCCAGCAACCGGTCCTTGATGACCATCGCCGCTCCATGCCCGATCAGGCAGTCCCTCTCCATCTCCCCGAACCTGAGCCCGCCCTGCCTGGAGCGGCCCTCCGTCGGCTGTCGGGTGAGGATCTGCACGGGGCCGCGGGACCGCACGTGCATCTTGCCGGAGACCATGTGGTGCAGCTTCTGATAGTATATGACGCCGATGAAGACGTCGGCCTGGATCATGCGTCCGGTCAGGCCGTCGTACATCACCTCGCGCCCGGACCTCTGGAAGCCGGCATCGAGCAGCGCCTGGCGCAGGGCCTCCTCGCGCTCGCCGCTGAAGGCCGTCCCGTCCACGTGCCGCCCTTCGAGCGCGCCGACCTTCCCGCCGATCATCTCCAGAACGTGCGCGACGGTCATACGGGACGGGATGGCGTGGGGGTTGATGACCAGGTCCGGGACGACCCCATCGGCCGTGAAGGGCATGTCGGCCGCCGGGACCAATAGCCCGACGACCCCCTTCTGCCCGTGCCTGGAGGCGAACTTGTCTCCCAGCTCGGGGATCCTTTCGTCCCTGACCTTGACCTTCACCAGGCGGGAGCCGTTCTCCGACTCGGTGAGCATGACGCTGTCCACCCAGCCTGTCTCCCCGGCCCGGACGGTTATGGACGTCTCCCGTCTCTTGTGCCCGGACAGGAAGTTCGCCTCCTCCTCCTCGACGAACCTCGGCGGGGAGGTCTTTCCGACCAGCACGTCCCCGCCGGTGACCGCCGTCTCCGGGGAGATCAGCCCGTCCTCCTCGGACAGGTTGTTGTACGCGGCGTCGGTCCTGGCCCCGCGAACGTCGGGAGAGGGGATCTCGAAGTGGTCCTCCTGGCCGCCGGGGTACCTGCGCTCCTCCGTGCGGTACGTCCGCATGAACGTGGAGCGCCCCAGGCCCCGCTCCACGCTGCTCTGGTTGAGGATGAGCGCGTCCTCCATGTTGTAGCCGTGGTAGGAGAGGACCGCGACGACGAAGTTCTGCCCCGCTGGGCGCTGGTTGAAGGCCACGAAGTCCATGAACTTGGTCTGGACCATCGGCTTCTGTGGATAGTGCAATATGTGCCCACGGGTGTCCGGGCGCTTGCGGTAGTTGCTCGCCGCCAGCCCCAGGGACTGCTTGGCCATCCCCGCGCCCATGGTGACACGGGGCGAGGAGTTATGCTCCGGATAGGGGACCATGCCCGAGCATACCCCGAGGATGACCATCGGATCGACCTCCATGTGCGTGTGCTCCTTGGTGAACAGGTAGTCGACCTTGGTGATGCCGCCGCAGTGCCGGCACTTGAGCTCGGCCTGCCTGTCAGCGGTCCCCGGGTTCATCCAGTCCATGTCCATGGGGGAGATGCTCCGGTCGCAGTTCCCGCATTTCATCGGGACCTCGAACGGCTCCACGGCGATGTAGGTGTCCTCCTCCTCCTCGGCGTCGATCCATTCCAGCACGCCCTCGCGCACCAGGTCGGACCAGCGCAGCTTCCCGGCGCGGATGTCCTCCAGGTGCCTGCGGGTGATCACCAGGTGGCCGTCCTTCAGGACCAGGAGCGCCCGGCGGAGGCGGCCTTCGTCGCAGTTGATGATGACCTCGTCCATCTCCTCGTCCAAGCGGATGTTGATCTCGTCGGACAGGAGGCCGGTGCGGCGGCGATTCCGCATCTGGGCGATGAGGTCGCGGGCGTTGTCATGCACCCCCTTGAGGTCCCCGTTCACGTAGACGCGGGTGCCGGCCATCTGCTGCCCCCTGACCTCGCGCACCCCCAGGTCCTTGAGCAGGAAGGTGACGTCCTCCTCGCGGAAGCCCTCCGAGACGTTGATGATCAGGGCGGCGTTCTTGACCAGCCCGCAGTTCTGCCCCTCGGGGGTCTCGTTCGGGCACAGCCGGCCCCATTGGGTCGGGTGCAGGTCCCGGGCCTCGAAGTGGGGCTGGCTGCGGGTGAGGGACGATGTGATCCTCCTCAGGTGGGAGACGGTGCTCATGTTGGACGTGCGGTCCAGCAGCTGGCTGACCCCCGCCCTTCCGCCCACCCAGTTCCCGGTCGCCAGCGCGTGGAGGAGGCGGTGGGTCATGAGGTCGGGGCGGATGGTGCTGGCGATGCGCAGGTCCTTCTTCCTGGCATAGGAGCGCTCCAGCTGATACTTGAGGTCCTTGATCAGATTGGTGAAGGCGACCCGGAACAGGTCCTCCATGAGGTCGCCGGAGAGCTTCAGGCGCTTGTTGGCGTAGTGGTCCTTGTCGTCCTCCTTGCGCTTGCCGAGGGAGAGTTCGAGCACGGAGCGGGCGATCCTGCCCAGGAATATGGCCTTCTTCATGCGGTCGTCCTTGGTGTCCCCTAGATGGGGAAGAAGGGAGCGGTCGATGATGGACTCGACCTTCTTGACCCTGTACTCCTTGGCCTGGCCGGTGGCGAACTTCTTTTCCAGGTAGGTGAGGGCCTGCTCGGTGGTGAAGATGCCCGTCGGCCCGTACAGCTTGTGGTCCTGGATCTCCTCTAGGTTGGCGTAGATGATGTTCGCCATCTCCGGGGCGGAGACGATGGCCTCGTAGATGTCCTCGTCGTTCTCCATCCCCAGGGCCTTCATCAGGGCGACGAGCGGGATCTGCCCCGACGCCGCTGGGACGGTGACCATTAGCATGCCGTCGCGCTTCTTCTCGACGAGGGTAAGGGCGCGGTGGCCCTCCTTCTGCGAGAAGACCTTGGCCACCTCCATGGCCGTGCCGTACCGTTCGCTGAGCTCCACCATGACGCGGTTGGGCGCGAGGTCCTCCAGGGTGATGAGGACCCGCTCCGTCCCTCCGATAATGAAGTACCCGCCCGCGTCCAGGGGGTCCTCGCTCCTCTTCATGAGCTCGGCGTTGTACTGCTCGTCGGTCAGGTCGTACTCCTTCTCCATGTTCTCCTTGAAGATGTTGCACTTGCGGGACTTGACCATGATCGGCAGGTCCCCGATCAGGACGTCCTTCTCCTCCCGCTCGATGCCGTCCTCGATGATGGTGAAGTCCAGGTGCATGGGGGCCACATAGTTCAGGTTCCTGAGCCTGGCCTCCATGGGGGTGATGTTGTGAACGTAGCCGTTCGCCTCGCGGACCATGGGCTCCCCGACCTTCAAGGTCGGCGGGAGGTGCTGGTCCACCTGCCCTGTCTTCTCGTCCCGGCGGCGCCCGACGCGGATCTGGATGATCCGCCCGTTCGTCTTCTCCGGGTCCAGTGTTATCATCCCGCGCTCGGGGTCCTCCGCAGAAACCCGCACGTTGTCAACGATCTTCTGCATCCTGCTGTTCGGATTGCTCTGGGACGAGAGGAAGTCGTTGAAGCTGGCGATGTGATGGTTGACGATGCTGTTCTCCTTGAAGTAGAGATCTACGAGGTCCCTCACTAGGTTCACCCTCTGATTACCAGGCGGTAGACTTCCGCCACCTCGGACGTATAGCTGTCCCTGACGATTTTGATGACGCTCTTCTCCGGGATGGGCCTGTTCATGGCCTTCTCCAGCGTCTTTATCGCCGCGTCGCTGTCCTTGATCTTGGGAAGCTGGTCGCGGGTTATCCTGAGCCGCTTGAGGACCTTCTCGGTCTCCTCGTCGCTCAATAGTTCGTGCACTGGCACCATCTTGTGCAACAATACGTTAAATGGTACGGCATCCTCCAAGCGAATCACCTCATACCATGCAGAAACCGGGCTGTTCCTCCACTAAGAATTGGCCTTATAAAAACGCATCGGGAATCGGGTTTGCTTCTTTCGGTCTGCATTTCTCTTTTCACCTACCCAAGCGGGCCCGCGGGGATTTCCGCATACACGGAACTTCCGCGTACCATTCGAACCCCGGACCACCTGGTTAAAAGCCAGATGCTCTCTCTAGGGACCCTTCGTCTCCGAAGGTCCTACCTAGCTGAGCTACGGGCCCATTGGTAAGTAAGTGCCGGCGTGTGAACGGGAGAGTAAACCCTTGTATTATTTAACGTTTCCCATCCACCACGGAACATTAGTCCTGTTGGCACACCGAGCAACATGGACCCGCCGGATGTTCCTGCCATTCCTTCGGTATTGAGGGTAATGTATATGAACTTGCGCTTAGGAAAAGGCTAGAGGCCTTGGCGGCACCTGGATGCGGGAGCGGCATTGGAAGGGCCGTGGATGGTCCCCTCTATTTCCTCTATTATC
>JAJFUR010000006.1 GCA_021372335.1 Methanobacteriota archaeon | reverse complement strand
ACCTCGTGCACCGGCGATTTCTTGGCCAGGGTCTTCTGGTCCTCGTTCTTGCAGTAGTTGTACACGTCCTTGAAGGAGATGCCACTCTTCTTCATGTATGGGGCAGATATCGCCCAGTTGTTGAATGCGGAGCCGAAGGCTACCGAGCCGTCCTCCACCTTGACCTGCCATTTCTTCCTGAGGTCCTCGGGCAGGTTCGCCGCGATCCTCTTGTTGACCTCGGAGATGATCTGAACGAACCGCTGCTGCATTTCCTGCTCGGTCACCTTCAGCTCGTTGATTAGGCGGTCGACCTTGTTGACGAAGAGGACCGGTCTGACCCTCTCCTTCAGCGCCTGGCGGATGACGGTCTCGGTCTGGGGCATGATGCCCTCCACGGCGCAGACCAGGATGATGCATCCGTCCAGGGCCCTCATGGCCCTGGTAACGTCCCCGCCGAAGTCTACATGGCCGGGGGTGTCTATGAGATTGATGAGATAGTCATTGCCCTTCCAATGATGGACCATCGAGGCGTTGGCCGCGTTGATGGTGATGCCCCGCGCCTGCTCCTGCTCGTCGAAGTCCAGCATCAATTGCTTGCCTGCGAGGTTCTCCGACATCATGCCCGCTCCGGCGATGAGGTTGTCGCTCAGGGTGGTCTTCCCGTGATCGATGTGCGCGGCGGTGCCGATGTTCCTGATGAACTCGGGCTTCAGCATGATCTCCTGAGCCCTTCGGATATTGTCCTCTTTTCTGCCCATTTTCCCCACCTGCGTTAACGCGCGGAGGAGGCGACCCTTTCGATCTCTTCCTTCTTGGCCACGGAGAAGCTGTTCATGTCGCCCTTGGAGGCCAGGATCAGCTCCTCAGCCAGGCACTGCTCGATGGGCTTGGTGTTCTTGAATGAGGCGTTGACCGTTCCCTTCGTTATGTTGCGGAGCGCGATGTCCAACCGGCGAGAGGGAGCTATGTCCACCGCCTTCGGGACGGATATCCCTCCGAACTGCAGGCGGGTGATCTCCTCGCGCGGGGCGGCGTTCTCCAGGGCCTCGACCAGGACCTGGATCGGGTTCCGCTTGGTGCGCTGCTCGATGATCTCGAAGGCCTTCTTGGTCACATTGTAGGCCTTCAGCTTCTTTCCGGTGAAGACCTCGGTCCTCATCATGTTGTTGATCAGGCGCTCCACGATGTTGACCTTGGACTTCCCGAACCACTTGTTGGCATGGCGGGCGGTGGTGTGAGGCACGGCGGTGGGGGTCAAGTTGATGTACTTGGCCAATCCCCCGTCATTCACGACGACGTCACCGCTCGAATACTTGCCGAACAGCAGGATATTGTCGAACTTGAAACTGCCCTCTTCCAATGGGATCACCTGACCGGCTTCTCCTTCCTTCCCCTGACCAATTCGTTCAAGGAGACGTTGTTCACCTTGATTACCTTGTACCTTACCCCGGGAATGTCACCGTAGGAACGGCCTAGCCTGCCTCCGATGCCTTCCACCAGGACCTCGTCGTGCTCATCGATGAAATTGATGGCGCCGTCGCCCACCGCGAACGCGGTGATCTGACGGCCGTTCTTGATCAGCTGGACCTTGACGCACTTTCGAATGGCCGAGTTGGGCTGCTTGGCCTCGATGCCGACCTTCTCCAGCACGATGCCTTTGGCCTGGGCCGCGCCCTCGAGCGGATCGGACCTCTCCTTGAGCTTCAACAGCCTTCTCTTGTAGGACCTGTCGCTCCATCGGGCCTTCTGCCGATCGTTCCTCAGCTTTCTGGCAGTGAATAATCCTTTTGCCAAATGTGTCACCTCAAATTCAGGGGCACCGCACCTATTACCGATTTCCTATATAAGAATATGGGACTGTGGAACGTGGCCAACAAGCAATCCTGGCCGATATCATGGGCTTGTGCTTTGACGGTTGCCGGGGCTCATTGGATGTATGGGACCGCGGGCTCCTTACGGCCGGGGACAGCAGGTCGCAGGACCCTCATTAGATGGCCGTCGGGGTCATAGCTATAGACCATATAATAGAAGAGCCAGCAGTTATTTAGCTCGAGCATCATATAGCGGACCCTCATGGCCTCCCCCCTAGGGGCCATCACCACAAGCCTAACCTTCTTCCTCAATACGGCCTGGTAGGCCGCCAGTCGCCCTTCCTCCTTCCACGAATCCTGGGTCTCTATGATCTCCTGACCGACCAGGGCCCCCTGGTAGACAATGTCGATCAGCCCTCGCCCTCGCTCGTCCTCTTGGAAATGCGTGACGACCTCGGCAGGGGGAAGCTCCCTCTGGATCGCCCTTAGGCGCTCCTCGGCCACCTTTGATATTAGGTCGTCCATGTAATAAGGATGAGGAACCTCAGAAGATAATCCTTTCTTTCACGCCCTTCCTTTGGATTCTCCGCGCACCAGGGCGGTGGCCACGAGGTGCGCGAGCCTTATCGGTTCCGGGAGGCAGCCGCGCACCGTGCACCGGCGGACCATGGCATCTGCCTCCTTTTCTCCGATGCCTGCCGAGGCCACGAACACTCGGCCATCGGGCACCTCCACCGTCCTGATGGCGCTCCGAGAGATTACCTCCAGCCTTCGTTCCCAGTCGCTGAAGTGCGCACGGAGGGCGGAGGAGATGGAGCGCATGTCGGGTTCATCGCGGGAGACGGTGAGGACCGGAATCCCGAGCTCGGCGCTGAGCCCTTGGATGTCCACAACGTTGAAGCCCCCAAGGGCGGCCCCGTCCACCATGACCATGCGGACCTGTTCGGAGAAGCGTGAGTCCCTGACCATCTCGACGATCGCCTCATTGGCGTCCTCGCCGTCCACCTGACAGGAAGAGACCAGTATGCCTTCAACGTAGCCGGGAGGACAGACCAATACCCCTGCCAGGGGCGCGCGCGCCTGCCCCTTGACGAAGGGGCCGTCATCTATGCCCAGGACGCGGGCCTGGTCCTTCACCTACATCAGCCCCAGGTGCCCGGTGATCCGGTCCATCTCGGCGTTGGGGGCTGGGCCGATGCCGAGGCAGGTGGTCGTGTTAGGGGGCAGCTCCGTCAAGCCCGCGTCGGTGATCAGGGAGGTCACCAGGCCGGCGTCCTCCGCGGCCTGCTTGATCTGGATGAGCTCGTTCAGGTCCTGGGCCTTGAGCACGACCTTCTTTTGGCCCTCACTGTACCAACGGTCGAAGTTGATCGGCCTCCGCTTCTTGCTGGCCAGGGCACAGTTCACCGCCGCGTGGGCCACCTGAGCGGCCATCTTGCCGGGGGACAGTTTGAGGTCCTTGCGGACCACGATGACCATCTTGAGCTCGAACTCCATAAGGGTTCACACATCCCCGAAGGTCAGGGGGAACTGTCGGCGCAGGGCGCGTTCCTGGTTCTTCTTGGCCATCTCTAGTTTTTGCTCCATCTCCTCGGGGGTGAACTTGAAGGCTATCACCTCACCGCAGATGGGGCAGGGAAACTCCCTGCCCTCGAGGCAGTCCTGGACCATCACGGTGATGAGGATATCGCAGCGGGGACAGCACATCACAAGGGATTCCATTGCATCGAGGTAGGCCATTTCCTGCCGTCAATATATCCCTTTCCTGCGGGAGCGTGCTGTCATCTTTAATATAACTCGAAGGGATGGGGCGCTCATGTTGGAGCTAGTTAGGCGCGATGGCTTGGCCAGGATCTGCAGGCTGCATACCCGCCAGGGAGAGCTGGAGACCCCCTGCCTCCTGCCGGTCATCAATCCCCGGTTGGTCACAATCTCCCCGAGGGAGTTATATGACGTCTTCGGCTTCCGGGCCTTGATCACCAATTCGTACATCATTCGCAACGATCAGCGATTGAGGGAGGAGGCCCTCGAAGGGGGGGTGCACGCCATGCTCGACTACCCGGGGATCATCATGACGGACTCCGGGACCTTCCAATCCCATATGTATGGCGATGTGGACTTGATCAACCGGGACATCGTGGAGTTCCAACGGGACATAGGGTCCGATATCGGGACGGTCCTGGATATCTTCGCGGAACCGGATTGGAGCAAGGAGCGCACCGCAGGTTCCCTCGAGGTCACATTGGAAAGGACCATGGAGGCCGCGGGCTTGAAGGGGGAGATGCTCCTCGCAGGCGTCGTGCAGGGGTCCATATACCCTGACCTGAGGGAGATGTGTGCCCGCCGCCTCTCCGAGATGGAGGTCGACGTGAACCCCATCGGCGGCGTGGTACCGCTCATGGAGAACTACCGCTTCGCCGAGCTTGTGGACGTGATCGTCGCGGCCAAGAAGGGGCTTCGGCCGGACCGCCCAGTGCACCTGTTCGGGGCGGGGCATCCGATGCTCTTCGCCCTCGCGGCGCTGCTGGGGTGCGACATGTTCGATTCGGCCTCCTACGCCAAGTTCGCCCGCGATGACCGCTTCATGTTCCTCGAGGGGACGTTCCGCCTGCAGGACATGAAGGCCCTGGAATGCCAATGCCCGGCCTGCTTCGGCCATGGCCTGGAGGAGATAAGAGGGATGCCCCCGGCCCAGAGGACAGCGCTTATAGCCAAGCACAACCTTTGGATCTCGAAGACAGAGCTGGACCGGGTAAGGAGGGCCATCCTCGAGGGGGACCTCTGGGAGCTTGTGGAAAGGCGCTGCCGCTCGCACCCCGCCCTGCTGGACGCCCTAAGGGCGCTGGAGAGGCACCAGGGGTTCCTAGAGGGGTTCGAGCCCCTTTCCAGGGAGCATGCGCTCTTCTACACCGGCCCCGAGACGCTGAATCGGCCCGTGTTCCTGAGATACCAGAAGCGGTTGGCGGAGCGCTATGCGCATCCGGCGACGGAGGTAGGCGTCACCTTCGAGGAAGCGGAGAAGCCCTATTCCCGGACGCTGCGCCCCCTCATCGATTCCATCCTGGCGGTCAGCGATGCTCATTTTCACGTCATCTCCCCATTCGGTCCGGTGCCAATCGAGCTGGACGAGATCTATCCGATCTCCCAGTCCCTGTTCCCGGCCCAACAGGACTCCCAGACGGTGGAGCGGACCAAGGAACTGATGGAGGCATTGGCGCATACCCATAGGTATAAAATGGCCCTGATCTGGGACGGTGATGGGACCCTGGAGTTCCTGAGGACGTTCGCCCCGGGGAAAGGGACATTCGACATCGACATGGCCAGGGTCAGGGCGGTGGCGGACCTTCAGTTCGGGAGGGGGGCTGCGGCCGCCCTGCTCGATGGGGAGGTGTCCCTAGTGAAGTCGAAGAACGTGGACCGCGTGCGGAATGTGCTGGTCGACGGCGAGCACGTCCTGTCCATGCGGGCCGAGGATGGCTTCTTTACCGTTAGGCCGGCAGGGGCCCGAAGGCTGCTGAGAGGGCTTCCCTCCCCCCGGCTGCGGGTAATGGTCCAGGACGATGCCGTGGAGTTCAATAGGCAGGGGAAGAACGTATTCTGCCCCTTCGTGATTGATGCCGACCCGGACATCCACCCGCAGGAGGAGGTGCTGGTCGTGGACAAGGACGATGCCCTTGTGGCCATCGGCCGGGCCCAGATGACCAGGGGGGAGATGCTCAGCTTCAGGAAGGGCGTGGCGGTCAAGGTGCGAGAGGGCGTCTAGTCCTCCACATCGGTTATCTCCTCCGCGACCTTCAGGCAGGCCATGAGGTCCTCGATCGTGCGCAGCAGGGACATCAGGCCTTCGGCCTTGCAGTCGACCTTGAGCACCGGCCCCTCCACCCAGGACCTGGCGTGGTCCCCGTTGTCCATCTCCAAGGAGCGGTTGATGGTTCGGGCCCGTTCCTCGCTTCCCATGTCCAGCTCGAGAAGGCAGCTCGCTTGCACGGAGGGTCGATGCCCGGGGAGGGATAAAATCCCTTTTGTCGTGGGAGCGAGGAGAGGGATGATAGCCCCGTCCAGATTCGAACTGGAGTCGCCGGCTCCAAAGGCCAGCATGATTGACCGCTACACTACGGGGCTCTAGCGGACCTCGATGCGCTATCCCGTATTTAATCTTCCATTCGTTGGACGACCCCATACAGATGGGTGGGGGCGTGGCCCGTTATGCGGACATTCACCCTTTGCCATAGCCTGTGCTCTCCCCTCAGTACGACCGGGAGATAATCATCGGTGCGGGCCATGACGCTCTCGCCCTTTCCCCGCTCGTCCACCAAGGCCGAATAGGTCCGGCCGACCTTGGAGGCGTTGATCTCGGAGGAGATGCGGAAGCGGAGGCGGGTGAGCTCCCGGGACCTCTCCTTGGCCACCCAGCCGGGGACCTGTCCTTTCATGGCGGCGGCCACCGTCCCCGGGCGAGGGGAGAACCTCGTGACGTTGATGATGTTAGGCCGCAGGGCCTCCATGAGGGCGACCGTCGCCCTGTGGTCCTCATCGGTCTCGCCCGGGAACCCGGTGATGACGTCCGTGGAGAGCGTGAGCTCGGGAACGGCGGAGCGCATCCTGCGCACCATTGATAGGAAGGCATCCGCCGAATATGCCCTGCCCATCCTCTCGATGATCGAATCGGACCCGCTCTGCACTGGCAGGTGCAGGAAGCGGTAGACCTTGGGGTGGCGATACGCCTCTACCATTTCGTCCAGTATCTCCCTGAGGTTGTCCGGGTTCATCATCCCGACCCGGACCCGGAAGTCCCCGGGAAGGGCGCATAGGGCCTTGAGGAGGTCGGGCAGTCGCTCGTTCCCGTCCATGCCGTAGGCTGCGGTGTCCTGGGAGGTGACGAGGACCTCCTTGGCCCCTTGCTCGAGCGCCTTGGCCGCCCTTTGGACCAACGTGTCCAATGGATAGCTCCTCAGGTCCCCCCGGGCCAACCTGGTGATGCAATAGGTGCAGGCGCCGTTGCAGCCCTGGGCGATGGGGAGCACCAAGGGCGAGATCCTGTTCAAAGGGGTCGCCGGTCCGCACCTTTCGAACCGATCGTCCAGAACGGACATGAGCCTCGGATAGTCGGCCGTGCCGCATATGAGCGCCCCGGGGAACTCCTCCTGAAGGCGGGGGCGGTCCACCGAGGCCATGCACCCAACGATGACGAGCCCTTTCCCCTCGTCCCTGAGATGGCGAAGGCGTCGGAGGATCTTCCTCTCGGTCGAGGCGATCACCGTGCATGTGTTGACGAGCACCACCTCCGCCTTCCCTTCCGAGAGGACCTCCTCATGCCCCAAGGACCTCAGGTGGGCGCTGAGTTCTGTTGACTCCCCGTGGTTCATCGTGCAGCCGTAGGTCTCCACTAGGAACTTCACGGGCGGCTGATACGCGAGCCTTCTATTATAGATACTTCTGAGCACTCTACTGGCGATGGAGCATGTTGTTCGATGTCCTTTTTTTGTTGGGAGGTCTCGGTCTCCTGATCATCGGCGCGAACGTGCTGGTCAAAGGCGCCTCCGCCCTGGCCGCCTCCCTGGGGGTAAGCACGTTCGTCATAGGCCTGACCGTGGTGGCCATGGGCACATCGGCCCCGGAGGCCTCCTTGGCGGTCATCTCCAGCTGGGAAGGGGACGCCTCCATCTCCTTCGGTAACATCATCGGGGCGAATCTAACGAATATTGGGGTCGTCCTGGCCTCGGCCTGTCTCGTCTGCCCGATCCCATCTGGGATGACCCTTCTGCGGAGGGAGGCGGTGTTCCTCGTCGTATCCATCGCAGCGGTGGCCTCCCTCGGGTTGAATGGCAGCATCGACCTCGGCGATTCGCTGGTCCTGATCGTCGCTGGCCTGGCCTTCAACTACTTCGTGGTGAGGTCCGCCAAGCTGGAGCGGGCGGCTAAGTATGCGGAGGAGGGCGGAGGAAGGGTGGGCATGGGGAGGGGGAAGATGGCCATATCGATCGCCGGGGGATTGGCCCTCTTGATAATCGGGTCGGAACTCGTCCTCCAGGGAGGGGTGGGGTTGGCCACTGCCCTGGGGGTTGACGAGTTCATCATCGGCCTGACCGTGGTGGCCATAGGGACCACCATGCCCGAGCTGGCCGTCTCGCTTTCCTCCGCATGCCGGCTCGAGCCGGACCTGCTGTTGGGGAACGTGTTGGGGAGCAACATCTTCAACAGCCTGTTCATCATCGGTCTGGCTGGAACGTTCTCGCCGGTCTCCGTTTCATCGAGCTTCTACACGATCATCATGCCCTTCACCTTGGTGATGTATCTTGTGCTGATCGCGTTCATGTACAAGGGACGGAAGCTCAACAGGGCCACCGGAGGAATGCTGGCCACGATATACGTCGCATATTTGCTTGGCGTGCTGCTTATGGCCTGAACAAC
>JAJFUR010000012.1 GCA_021372335.1 Methanobacteriota archaeon | reverse complement strand
GAT
Organism: Methanobacteriota archaeon; assembly: GCA_021372335.1. Taxonomy (GTDB): domain Archaea; phylum Thermoplasmatota; class Thermoplasmata; order Methanomassiliicoccales; family UBA472; genus UBA472. The sequence continues at coordinate 16,803 of JAJFUR010000012.1, read as the reverse complement.
GAGCCCGGGGAACTGCTCCGGCTCGTACTCCGCCCCGTCCAGGGCGAGGGCTATGGACTGCAGGTCAAGCTCTTCCCCGAGGGAAGTGGAGGCAACGACGTTCTCTATCTGTATCTTGGCCAAATGGGTCACCTTTCCACCCGTTATTTAAATACCCTATTAAAAGGATTTCGATATTTTATTATATTAGGTGTCGGTGCTAGGCCCAAGGGAACGGTCCAGGCCATCGATCGGGATGTAGCATAATGCCCCTATCATCGGCTCATGGATATCAGCGAAGGTCCATCGGCGCCCGATGGCCCTTCCTGCCTCAGCGCCACATACGAGCGTTTGCGCCGATGGGCGTCGCGATAGGCGCACCATCGGCAGGGTTGGTCCTATTCCCTCACCCCGTCCTCCTGTCATCCCGCCTTATCAATGACGTGCCGGCGGCGATCGCCGTCAGGATGGCCCCTGCAAGATAGGCGTATCTCAATCCATAGAGGAAGCGGTCGGCGGCCTCGTCCGTGAGCGAGGGCGCCTGGAGGACGTCCGCCGGGACGAGGGCGTAGAGCACTGCCCCTCCCATGGCGATCCCCAGGACCATGCCTACGTTCCGAACGGTCGCGAGGATCCCCGAGGCTGTGCCGAGCTGGGGTCTCGGGGCGCTCCCCATCACAGCGCTGTTGTTCGGCGATTGGAAGATACCCGTCCCTATGCCGAACAGGGCGAGCCGCCATGCGATGTCCTGGGGGGTGGCGGAGATCGGGAGCAGGCTCATCAGAAGGAGGGCGATCGCGCAGATGGCCGCGCCGGCGCAGGCAAGGGTGCGCGTGCCCACGCGGTCCGACAGGGAGCCGCTGAACGGAGCGACCGCCATTATCGCGAGCGGACAGGCGGTCATTATCAGGCCCACGTCGTTCGGGGCGCAGTGAAGGAGCCTTTGCAGGTAGAAGGGAGTGAGGAACACCATCACGTACTGCGCCATGAAGTTCAGGAGGGCGCTTGCGTTCGCGAAGACGAACGTCCGCTGGCGGAAGAGGCCTAGGTCGACGAGCGGGGATGGCGCCTTTTTTTCGGTCCTCAGGAAGAGGGCGGCGGCGACCACCGCGACCAGCAATATGGCGAGGGCTGCGGGCTCGAACCCCGATCTCTGGACGGAGTTGACGAAGAGCAGGAAGGATAGGAGGGAGACGAACGAGGCGGCCGCGCCGAGCCAGTCCACAGCGCCGCTCCGTCCTTTCAGCTCGGGGAGGATGTGGTGGGCCCACAGCAGCCCGACGATCCCGATGGGGACGTTCACGAGGAACACCGAGGGCCAACCGAAGGAGTGGGTCAAGAACCCGCCGAGGGAGGGGCCGATGGCCAGGCCGGCCGAGATGCTTATGGCGTTGATGCCCAGCGCCTTGCCCCTCTCCGTCGAGGGGAACGAGGCGGTGATGACGGCGATCTGCACGGCCATCAGCATGCTGGCTGTGAGCCCCTGGACCGCCCTGAAGGCGATGAGCCAATGGATCGTTGGCATAAAGTACGTGGCGCTGCACATGGCCGAGGCGAGCGTGAAGCCTCCCAGCCCGGCAAGGTATACCTTCTTGTACCCGATGATGTCGCCCAGCCGGCCGAATAGGAGAAGCAGGCTGCTTATGACGAGGAGATAGACCATCGGGACCCATTGGGCCGTCGACAGCTCCGCGCCATAGTGCTGCGCTATCGTGGGCAGCGTGACGTTCACTATGCTGGCGTCGATCGGCCCCATTATGCCGCCGAGCATGATAGCGGCCAGGATCCGATATCTGCGTGCGTATACGTCGCCCTGGGCCCCGTCCTCCACGCCCGATCATCCCCCGAGGCGGTACGGGCGGCTGGCATCATTGGGGGAAACGGGCCGATCACGCTACGGTCCTGCTAGATTCCATAGGCCTTGGCCTGGCTCATTGCACCCCGAGAGGCCGTGCCGACCGTTCGCCCGGTCCGGGTGTGGGCACGACCGCGCCAACTGGGGATGCCCTCCGTCGCTATACCTTTCATCAGCATCCGTCATGGCGTACTTAATGATATTTCGATGATTGGCCCTATGGGAATGATTTAATTGAAGAATATGTAATAAATTCAATGAGCATCAACACAATTTGGTTTCGCATAAGGTTGGAAACGCCCTTGCCAAGATAGTCTGATGCTGCAGGCGCGCGGACCGTAGAAGGTCCGGATCGCCCTCACACCTTGGTCCGGCGATGGTCGGTCAGTGGACCCGTGTCATTATGAAGCTTGCTGTCCGAAGAAGATGCATGGTGGGCTCAGCCGAGACTGCGTGTCACTCAAGCCAGACAATGAAAAATTGAAATCAATTATCAGACAGTTAACGCAGGCCAGTCGTTCAAACCCTTTTACCTTATTATAGTAAGTTCTTACTTTGCTCACAACAACTTAAGAAGGTCTATGACCCCTATGAACTCATCTCTCTCGATCCCAATATGATAAGCAGCCCGATTCGCAACATCCTTTGTTATGGCAATGCGAGCCTTCGCACAATCGTCAGGGTATTCTTCTTTGACCTTTTTGACGATTGACGAATATTTCTCTGGCGAATGCCAGATGATTGAATATATGTCGCAAGCGTCCTTCCAAAGCTTATCATCCTTTTGACGTTGCGGAATCGACCTTAGCTTTGTTGCGAGCAAGGAGGCGGGATTTGGGATGTTAACGTAAAAATCTCCCAATTTTTTCTTTACGTAACTACCATCCATGAATATCTGGGCTGCAATTGGCTCATCGAGCGGGTCGCATTTGAAAATATTTTTATGCTGTGGATGTATATTATCCACCATCATATCGATGTATAGGTATATGATCTCATAAAGTGGGAATCCTCTTGCCGTCTCTTCGGTCAGGATCGTTCCGTCGGCCTTGCGAATCATCTTACAAAACCGGTAGGAGCCATGAGGCGCGTAACCCTCCTTTTTCACAACTTCTAAAGCCCGGGCAAATGTGCTTCCACGAAGAGTGTCGATGTCTTGTCCTGGGTCGACATGAAAGCAGACGTCGATATCCCTGGAAGCTAGATATGATGTTCCATGAATCTTGCTGAATGACTCGTTGACGGTGAGATAAACAGCCCATCCACCTATGAGCAGGAATGGTTCTGGTAGCGAACGGGAGATCGTCCTAAGCGCCTCTATCGCAACATTTGTCTCCTGAACATCGTAGAGTGGCACTGTCATTGATACACCTTAGACACTAACAGATCAGCCGCCTCTGCACACTCGGCCCCAGTGCGATATAGGTCGACGATCAGTTGTTGCGTGGATACCAAAGGATGTTTGTCTATGCATTGTCTCTCGAAGAACACGTGATCGTCGGCAAGAATGATCTGCGCGTTCCCCCTGCCCACATAGCCTTGCCCGGTTAGAAGCTGATGCCATTTCAGTGCATCTTCCTTCTTAACATAGAACTCGCGGTAACGGGGAAACAGGTACCGACCGATAAGGTTCTCGGCAAAGTAACCGGTGAATACGTGGTCAAGTTCTGATTTGGCAATGACATCGTCCAAATCCTGAACGTTGTATTCTCGGAATAGTCTGAGGTCCTTCCGTTCCACCCACCTCATGAACAACGCCTTGGGTTGGATTACTTTGTGTCCATCGATCAATCCATCGCGTTCAAGACCTTTTAGAATACTATACGCCCAGCCATAGCTTACATCCGCATCCTTTGCGATGCGGTACCATGATCGACTGATCCCTCGTATGCTTAGAAGGACACGATAAATGCGTTCAACCTTGTCTCCCTCCTGAATGTAATGTGAGAACTCGGTGCCGCCCTTGCGAATCGTCACGATATATCTTAGTATGTAATCTATATTAATAGATATCGGATATATCTTACAGTATATGTTGTATTTAAAATCACCGGATAACGACACTTACATACGATTGACTGAACAGAAAGATACTGGCTTAAGAAAATTGAAAGTTCCTGGCAAGAGCGCCTGAATACTAAGGATAAATGCGTCTGATTGGGAGCTTTGCAATAAAAATATCAAATGGAATGGACCAAATAGACCACGCATCGATTGATCCAGATGATTAAAAAGTAAATTTCAATCGATCGGTATCGCTCGATAGCCGGTTTAAAAAGCATGCAACATGACTAAATTCAAAAAATAATTGTCTGGATAAGAGATGTGGTGGGCTCAGCCGGATTCGAACCGGCGACCTCCTGCGTGTGAAGCAGACGTCATAACCGCTAGACCATGAGCCCTAGGCATTCGGAGCGAACGGGAACGCGATATAAAAATGTTTAGCGATGCCCCCTCCTCATTCGTTGATGACCTGGGTGGCCCGGAACGTTCCGTCGCTGAACATCAGGGAGAAGTAGCCGGTCTTGTGGTTGGTGGAGCGCAGCTTCACCGCCCGGATGCGGCGCTGCACGTCCGTCTCCCCGATGCTCTGCAGCTTCAGGGAGATCACGCCATCGGCCAGGTAGCCCTCCTCGAACCGCCCGCCGTTGATCGTGTCCACGGAGGTCTCCGAGATCAGGAAGGACGTGACGCTCATCCCCCGGAGCCACATGAAGAGGTAGAAGAGGTCGTTGCGCCGGTCGCTGTTCATCTGCGCGGCCATTTCCAGTACGTCCAGGGAGTCCACGACCAGGAGGTCGTAGCCCACGTCCTTCCTCACCGCCTCGGCGTACATCTTGAAGACCTGGAGCCAGGAGCCCTTCGCCATCATCTCCGTGACGTTCTTCCGGATGGTCGCGAGGTCGAGGATGTGCACCTTCTCCTGCACCTCCGGGTCGTTCATGCCCATGAACTCCATCTGCTGCAGCAGGTTCTCCTTGCTCTGCTCCAGCGTCATGTACACGCTCCGCGTGCCATTGTGCTTGGCGTTCTGGTAGAGGATGCTGTAGCAGACCGACGACTTCATGGTCCCGGGGGTGCCCGCGATGAGGATGACATGCCCCTTGGGAACCCCTCCCTGGATGTACTCGTCGAAGTTGTGGATGTAGGTCCTCACCCTCTCTATCGCCATGGCCCGTCCTCTGGCGAACCATTACGTTCCAGGGTATATTACCGTTTTCAAGGCCATCGCAAATGACCTTTTCGGCCCCCGATCATCGGACGCAAGGCTGGGGGGCCAGCGGCAGCGACAGGGAGAACTCCCTCCCGTCATGGAACATGGTGTAGTAGCGGTTGTCCACGTTGGCCCCCCGCATCTTCACGCAGCGCACCCAGCGCTGCACGCGGGAGTCGCCCATCTCCCGCATCAGCAGCTCCAGGATGCCGTCCGAGAGGTACGCCTCCCCCTGGTAGTCCTCGTCCCATTCGTCGGGGACGTTCTCCGAGATGACGAGGACGGTGATGCCGAGGGCCTTGAACCAGTCGAAGAGGTCCTTGAGGTCCTGCCTGGAGAAGCAATGTTCCGTCAGGGCCTTGAAGGACTCCAGGGAGTCGAGGGCGAAGGCCTTGAAGCCTGTGGCCTCCTGCTCCCTTTGCACATACCCCATTATGACCTCCCTCCAGTTCCCTTCGCTCCCCTCCATCTCCCTGCGGAGCTCGCGGAGGTCCATGACCTTCAGCCTCCCCTCCGCGCCCGCCTCGGGCATGCCCATGCGCTCCATCTGCCGGACGATGGAGCGCCGACCCTGCTCCACCGAGAGGTACAGGGCGGAAAGGCCGTTCACCGCGGCCTTGTACAGGATGGTGTAGGCCAGGGTGCTCTTCATCGTGCCGGGGGGGCCGCTCAGAAGGACGACGTGCCCCTCCGGTATCCCTCCGCCCAGGACCTCGTCCAGCCTCGGGATGCGCGTTCGGAGCACGCCCACATCACTGACCTTTGGCGGGCTCCTGAGCTGCGCCCGCAGCTCAGTGAATATCTCCTCGGTGATCCGCGCCAGCTCGGCCTCGTCCACCCCCTCGATGGTTTGGCACGCCTCGGTCATCTGGAGCTTGAGCCGGGCCTCCTGCAGCTCTGCCTCGCGCTCGTCCAGCTGGGCCTGCAGCGCTTCCAGTTCCGGCTCGAACTGCCGAGCCAGCTCCTCGCGCACTCTGCGCCGGAGCTCGTCCATGTCCGGCGCGGCCGGTGGCACCGCCGGCCCGACGGCCTTGGAGCGCCCCTCCAGTTCCTTGGCGAACGCCCTGAGCTTCCGCTCCCTCTCCAAGAGCGCCTGCTCGCGCCTGTCCAGCTCGGCCTTCTTGGCCTGGATGGTGCTGTCCGGCCTGGCCACCTGGATGGAGTCTACGGAGCGGATGTGCGCGTTGTAGCGCTCGCCTTGGCCCCGGTCCAGCTGGACAGCCCCAAGGGTGACCTGGATGGGCTGGACGGACTTCGGCTTCAGGTCCTCGCCGCACCGGCCGCAGTTCTCGTCCCCCGGCCGGACCCCAAACCCGCACCGTGGGCATTCGTACCGTACCATCGGATCACTCGCTTATTACCCTGGTGACCTGGAAGCGGCCGTTGTTGTAGAGCAGGGAGTAGTACGAGGGGTCGTGGTTGGTCTCCCTCATCTTCACGCAGCGGATCCGCCTCTGCATCTCCACGTCCCGGATCAGCTGCATCTTGAGCGTGATGATCCCGTCGGACAGGTACCCCTCGTCGAACTTACCCTCGATGAGGCGCTCGGACGAGCTCTCGGAGATGAGGAGCACCGTGACGCCGAGGTCCCGCAGCCATTCGAACAGGTAGAAGAGGTCGGTGCGCCTGTTCCGGATCTCGGCCATGGTCTCCAGGACCTCCATGGAATCAATGACGAGGAGGCTGAAGTCCAGGTTCTGCTTGAGGTTAGCGATATAGGTCTTGAAGACGTGCAGCCAGGAGGTCCCCCCCGCCACCTCCTTCAGCCTCTTGCGGATGATGGCCAGGTCCAGCACGTGCAGGTTGTCCTTGACCCTCTCGACGTCCATGCCCATCTTCTCCATCTGGCGCAGCAGGCTCTCCCTGCCCTGCTCCAGGGTCACGTACACCGAGGTGATTCCCGACTCCACGGCGTGATTGTAGAGCATGTAATAGCTTACGGACGATTTCATCGTCCCCGGCGTCCCCGCCACCAGAACTATGTGCCCCTTAGGGATCCCTCCCTCCAGGATCCTGTCGAACCCATCGATATAGGTCTTCAAACGACCGTCGCCCGCTTCCATCCGCTCCCCCTCAGGCCTATTGGGGGCACATTGCCCTACCGTCTAATAAAGGCTCGCTGGCCCCTTCATATCCCGCGGACGACCACCTTGCGCACGTACTTCCGGGCGACCTCCGCCATCCCCAGCATCTGCCCTTCGGAATAGGGGTCGATCTGGCTGAGCCGTTTGTCCAGCGTTCGCTCCCTCTTGAACCTCTGGAGGGCGTACTTCCTCGCCCCGCCGATGTAGGCGGCCATGCGCTCTACGTCCCCGGGGTTGAGGTAGTGCGGCACGACCGTGGTCCGGAACTCGTAGTCGATCCCGGAGCCCATGATGAGCTGGATGGAGCGCTTCACCGCCTCCAGGTCCACCTCCGTCCCGCATACCTGGGAATACTGCTGGTCCAGCGGGCCCTTGAGGTCCATGGCCACGTAGTCCAGCAGCCCGGCCTGGAGCAGGTCCTGCAGCATGCCGGGGTTGGTGCCGTTGGTGTCCAGCTTTACCTTCAGGCCCAAGGCCTTGATCCTTCGGACCAGCTCGGGGAGGTCCTCGTTCAGGGTCGGCTCCCCGCCGGTGACCACCACCCCGTCCAGGAAATCGGAGTTCTCCCGCAGGTACTCCTCCAGCGCCTCCCAGGGCACCTCCTCCGCATCGGTTGAGACGGACACCAGGTCCGGATTATGGCAGAAGGGACAGCGCATGTTGCAGCCCTGCAGGTAGACGGTGGCGGCGACCATTCCGTCCCAGTCGAGGAGCGAGGTCTTGGCGAAGCCGGCGATCCTGGCGCGCATAGCCCTTCGGAATACGGTGAGGTCGATTTTAAGGGTATCCCCGAGGGGCGCTCACCTTTCCTTGATGTCCACGAAGTCCCCGTGGATCTTGGCCTTCATATGCCCGCCGGGTCCGCCCCTCTCTTCGCGGGCCTTGTCCACGCAGTCCTCGCTCTCGCAGCAGAAGGCCGCGAACACGTACTGCTTGGCCGGTCGGCCACAGAACTGGCATTGATGCTTCTCGAAATCCATGGTGTGTCCACCGAAACGGAGCGATAAAACCCTTTCGATGTTCCCGATGGAGGGTCCGTTTGCCTGGGGGGAATAAGGTGCCATTCAATGTACGGAGAGCATGTCAATGACGCCGGGTTCGTAGCCCTGAATCCATAGGCATCTCCGCCTTCATCGGGCATATTCAGCAGAAGCTTTCCTCTTCATTGCCGAGGGCGAGGGCGCACCGCGCGGTACAGGTCATTCCAGGATGTGCATGGAGAGGGGCAATGCCGGGGCAGAATGCGTCAGCGCGCCCAGGGATATCACGTCGGCGGAACGCGCGTAGCCATTGGCGCTCCTCGGTGCTATCCCGCCGGAGACCTCCACCGTTATGCGCTGGTCGATGGCCTTTATGGCCAAATAGCACTCCTTGGCCTGGGCGGGGGTCATGTTGTCCAACAGGATGATGTCGGCCGACGCCCTGGCGGCCTCCTTGGCCGCTTCCAGGTCCTCCACCTCGATCTCCACCTTCTTTCCGAAGGAATAGGACTGGGCTTTGCGCACCGCCTTGAAGACGCTGCCGACGACCGTCAGGTGGTTATCCTTGATCAGGAAGGCGTCGTCCAGCCCGAAGCGGTGCGGGTCCCCCCCTCCGATCCTGACTGCCTTCTTCTCGTAGCGCCGGAACCCGGGGGTGGTCTTGCGGGTTGCCGCGATCACGATGTTCGGATTGGCCTTGCGGCAGGAATCCACGACCTGGCGGGTGAGGGTGGCTATCCCGCTCATGCGCATCAGGAAGTTCAGGGCGAGGCGCTCCCCGGCCAGCAATCCCTTGAGCGGCCCCTGGACCTCCATCACCCGCTGTCCCTCGGAGACCCTGTCCCCGTCGCGGACCAGCGGGGTGGCGCGGCATCCCACCCGTCGAAAGACCTCCACGGCCTCCTCGACCCCGGCCAGCACACCGTCCTGGCCGGCGGTGATCATGGCCTTCCCGTCCCGGTCGTCCACCAGGGCGAGGGAGGTTATGTCCCCCTCCCGCAGGTCCTCCTGGAGATAAAGGTCGATGAGGTCCATGCCCCTTCATTCCCCTGGGTCCATATCAAGGATGGCATCAGAGCTCGAAGGTGTCCCCGCTCATCGGCATGAGCACCTCGTAGTCCCCTTCCAGGTCCTGCGCCAGCTCCTCCCGGTTGTCGGAGTGCATGAGGACCACCTTCTCCGGATGGCATCCCTTGATGAAGTCGAGCAACTGATCGTGGTCAGCGTGGGCGGAGAGGTCGAAGGTCATGACCTCGCAGCTCACCTTCATGAGGCCGTCCGGGGTGTCCACCATGCCCCTCTCCCTCAGCATGCGCCCGTTGGAGTTCTCCGCCTGGTACCCGACCATCATGACCGCGCTCTTGGCGTTGTCCTTCTGGTCCATCAGATAGTGCATCACCGGGCCTCCGTCCAGCATCCCGGACGTCGTGATGATGACCTGGGCCTGGCGGGCCTTCTCCCGGGCCGAGGCGGTCCGCACTGGGTTGTACCTGCGCTTGGCCGCCTTGAACTCCTTGATATTCCTCAGATAGTCAGGACGGTCGGTGTAGTAGCCGTTCACGGTCTTGCCCATACCATCCACCCACATGTCGTACGGGAGGTCCTTCAGGATGAGCATGACCTCCTGCATCCTGCCCACCGCGAAGCAGGGGATGATGGCCGTCCCTCCGCGCTCCACGACCTCCCTCACCTTCTGCTGGAGAAGGGCCTCGCTCTTCTCCCGGGGGGGATGGTTCCTCCCAGCGTATGTGGCCTCTATGACCAGGTTGTCGCACTCGACCGGCTTCGCGCCATACGTGAGCCGGGTGTTCGCGGTGTGCAGGTCCCCGGTGAAGAGGGTGGTGTCATGCCCCTTTACCTCGTACATCTGGGCCCCGGGGATGTGTCCGGCGTTGTGGGGGACGATCTCGAGCCCGGCGATGGGCTTCACGTCGCCGACGTCGAAGGAACGGTAGTTCTGCCAGACGTGCTTTACGTCCCCATCGTTGTACCGCAATATGTTCTCGTACCCCTCCGATTTGGCGATCTTGATGGAGTCGAAGAACAGCAGGGACGCCACGTCCATTGTCAGATCGTTACAGTAGACGTCGCAGTCGGTGTCCTGGACCAGCCTGGGCACCGCCCCGCTATGGTCCAGATGAGAGTGGGTGACGAACACGCCCTCCACGCGCGGGGATTCCATCGGGAACTGCGGAGGTTCCTTCTTGATCAGCCGCAGCCCGTACTCGAACATGATGCTGGCGCCGTTGTTCTCGACAAGCATCCCCAGCTTGCCGACTATCTCCGCGCCCCCTAAGAACTTCACTTTCATTTCGTTTACCTCGTAGATCGTGATGTGTGATGATGGTCATTCGCCCAGGAGCTGCACGATGACCTCTCGCCTCCGCCCTCTGACGTCCAGCTCCAGTAGGGCCACCTGCTGCCATTCCCCCCGCTCGAGCCGCCCCCCGTCGAAGGGCAGGGCGACCGACGCCCCCAGGAAGGTCGAGCGGATGTGGGAGTGCCCGTTCCCGTCCCCCCATCGCAGGTGATGCTGGTACTCCGAGCCTTTGGGAAAGTTCCTTTCAAGGGCCTGGAAGAGGTCCTCTCGCAGGCCGGGCTCGTTCTCCAGGGTCACGACCGCTGCGGTGGAATGTGGAGTGAACACCAAGGCGATCCCCTGTCGGAGGCCGGAGCCAGTCACAGTCCTTTCGACCAAGGATGTCACGTCCACCAGGTCCCCCTCGCCGTGGGTCTCGATGACAGTGGAGGTGCGGAACGTTCCCATTTGCTCAGTCAGGCTACTCCTAATCCGTATAAACCATTTTTGGTGGCCGCCTCCCCTGAGCCGGGTCTTGGACCTTGGAAGGGGTCGAAGTAAACGATTTTATATTGTGATAGGCCATGAACGATCATGGCCGAGCTCGCAATGGGCTACGGCGGGGGCGCCCCCCTTTGCACCGACCGTGTGTGGATAAGCTCCGCCTTCCGGGTCCGGCTCATCAAGATGGGGATGGAGAAGGCTGGTTCCGTCAATGAACTGGGGAGGAGGCTGGGCTATCGCTCCCGCGTGCATCCTGGGTGGGGCGTCGTCCAGATCATGCAGGGGAAGCAGGCCTTCCCCCTCGCGCGCCTCAAGCTCCTGGCTGACTTTCTGGAATATCCCATCGAGGAGATCATGAGGTATGCCACCCAGCCCAACCGCGTGACCCCAGAGAGCACCAAGAGCGCCCTGGCCATGTATGGGCTCAGCGGGTACATCCCCCGTTGATGCTGGCCCCCCATTCATCCTGACAAAAGGATTTATAGTAACCGAGCTATATTGCTATTGTCGGACATATGTCCGACTGAAGGGGATGGGATGGGATTCAGGCGTAGCGCCGATGCGGACGATGAGATAACTAACACCCTCATTGACCGCGGGGTCTACCGCCTGTCCGAGGTCTATGAGGACGAGGAGATCAAAAGATATAGGGACGTCAAGGTCCCCTATTCGTTCTGGAGCGCGGTGAGGTACTCCTTCATCCTGACCGTGCTCCTTTGGTGGCTCCCTCTCCTAGGGCAGATGGTGGCCGGGTTCGTCAGCGGGAGGAGGGCGGGCAAGCCATGGAAAGGGGTATTGGCCGCCCTTGTACCCCTTACGGTTATCTTCATGATCACCCTGCTGGTGGACAGCGGGACCATCCCCACGGTCATTAATGGGGTGGACTGGACCCCCTCGCATCTTCTGGCGTGGGTCGAGAGAGCGGTACCGGTCCTCGCCCCCTACATCGTCTTCGTCCAGATGTACATGACTTCCCTCATCGATGCAATCCAGATCTCCGCGGGCGTCCACGTCGACGTCTACATCATCACCGCCGCCTTCGCCTACATAGGCGGCATCTTGGCCGAACAGTCCCAGTTGGAGATGGGCTATGTGGCCAAGCACGGCGGCAACTCCATGACCGTGGTCGTGAGCAACGGAGAGAGGGGGAAGGGGGAGCCGGAGGCTTCCCGCCCGGCGGTCGGGAGCCGTCCGGTCTCGGCCAGGCCCATCAGGACGAGGCAGGAGCAGCGGGTCATCCGTTTCTCGGACCTCGAGGACCTGACCACCGCCAGCGACGACGGGTATGCCGAGGAGTACTCCGAGAAGGGGGAGGGATGGTACGAAGAGGGCGCGGAGCCCGAGGAGGAGATCCCCCGGAACATGGCCGGGCTGGCGAAGCGGTCCAAGGGCGGCGGAAAGGGCAAGAACCTGAAGCCAGGCGATTGGAAGTTCATCTAGGTCAGCTGGATAATTTTTTATAGCCCTATCATTTGTGGTCCTTTGGCGAGAGAAGGATGTTCTGCCCTAAGTGCCATAAGATAATGAAGCCGGACAATGGGAAGTTTGTGTGCAGGAACCCGGACTGCAAGCATGAGGTCATCAAGAACGGGGAACCGGTCTGCTTCACCACGAGCGGGAAGGAGAAGGAGATAGCCGTTATCGATGGGAACGCCCCCACCCTGCCGCGCACCCGGATAGACTGTCCGAAGTGCGGCTATCAGGAGGCGTTCTGGGTCCTACGGCAGACCCGGGCGGCGGACGAGCCGGAGACCAAGATCTATAGGTGCGTCTCCTGCGGCCATTCCTGGCGTGAGTATTGAGGCCTGTCGTTCGCAGAAAAGTTATAATTAGCACAGGGCTTTACTGTGGAGGAAGGGGACCCAATGTTTCAGGCCAAACTCAGATCCGATACCCTCAAGGGGGTCGTTGACGTCGTTTCCACGCTCATCGACGAGGCCAAGTTCAAGATAGGCGAGAACGGCATCCAGCTCAAGGCTGTGGACCCAGCCCATGTGGCCATGGTCGACCTTAACCTGAGCAAGGAGGCCTTCGAGCAGTACTCGGCGACCGAGACCGACCTCGGACTGGATCTAGAGAAGCTCAAGGAGGTCATCCGCCTGTCCAGGTCTGGCGACATCATCGATATGCGCCATGATGTGGAACGCGGCCGCCTGGTAATCACTGTCGGCAACGTCACCCGCCGCATGAACCTGGTGAGCACCGAGGGCATGAGCGATCCCAAGGTCCCCAACATCACCCTTCCGGCGCGCATCACGATCGCCGTCGACGAGCTCCAGAGGGGCATCAAGGCCGCCGAGAGCATCTCCGACCATGTGGCGCTGAACGCTAATGCGGAAGGGTTCGAGATGGTCTCCGACGGCGACACCGACTCGGTCAGCCTGAAGCTGCCCAAGGCGCTGCTGGTGGACCTTCAGTGCTCGGAGAGCATCCGCTCCCTCTTCCCGATGGACTATTTCTCGACCATCATCAAGGCCATCCCCAGCGGGACCAACGTCACCATCAACCTGGGCAATGACCTGCCGGTCCGGCTCGACTTCGACATCGCGGGGGGCAAGGGCAGCGTGCGGTACCTGTTGGCGCCCAGGATCGAGAACGACTAAAGGCGCAGCTCCTTCACTATCCTGCTCTCCGCCTCCGGGACCTTCACCTCCACGGTGATGAGTTCCCTCAGGCCCGAGCGCGCTATCTTCTCCTTCAGCAGTTCGTCCACTTGATAGATCCCGGCCGAGTTGTTCATCGTGATGTCGATGAGGATGGGGCGCTCCTTGCCCTTCCCCACCCGCACCTTATCGATGGCCAGGGCACTTACCGAGTGGATGTTCACCGAGCCGCTGGCGAAGGGGATCCGTGCCCTTCCCTTCTCCATGTCCAGGGCGTCCGCGACGCGGACCACGCCGCCCTCGATCGTGTAGGGGGCGAAGCCTTCATGATGGGAGATCATGGCGTGCTGGACCTCGGCGACCACGAAGGTCAGTTCGGGCTCCTGGTATACGTTTCCGAGGAGCCTGCGGAGGATGGGGGCGGACAGCATGACGGAGAACTCCTCGTGGTTCTGGCGGTGGACCGACAGGCCGATATCGTGCAATGCCGATGCCAGCACCACGACCACCTCGGCATCCTCCGGACGCATCCCGTAGTTCAGCACCGCGCCGGGCCGGTGCCCCGCCTCCATCAGCAGCCGGAGCATCCGGAGGGCGTTGCGGGCGACGATGCGCACGTGCGTGGAGCCGTGGTCGCTGTACCCCAGGCGGTCGATGGCGTTGATGTTGGAAGCCTTCCACAGAGCCTTGAGCTCCTCGTCGGCGTTGATGCGCTCCAGGACGACCTTCAACCGTTCGTTGGCAAGGCATGGGACCTCGATGGCGACCATGGACCGGCATGGGACGCGGAGGATATAATCAGTTCGCGGCCCTTCCTCCCGAGGGATGCGCCCCGCCCATGGGCCCCTTCCCGCCCCCAATTCCTGACAATTGCGCTGGGAGGACCAAAATATCTTTATGTGCCCCCCGGTTAATGAGGGTCCTCCCATCCCATTCAGGTGAACCGCTTTGAATTCCCCCGACCAGATATCCGTCAGTGAGCTTGAGGCCAAGGCCCTTGCCTTGCGTCGGCATGTTATAAGGATGATCTACGCCGCCGGGTCCGGGCATCCGGGAGGGTCGCTGTCCTGCGCGGACGTGATCGCCGCCCTCTTCTTCAAGGTAATGGACCACTCGCCCGAGCGGATGGGCTCGCAGGACAGGGACCATTTCATCCTGTCCAAGGGGCATGCCGCCCCCGTGTACTATGCAGCCCTCGCCGAGTGCGGGTACTTTCCGACCGAGGAGCTCCTGACACTGCGTAAGCTCCATTCCCGGTTGCAGGGGCATCCCTCCAGGGTCAAGACCCCGGGGGTCGAGATGTCGACCGGTTCCCTCGGGCAGGGGCTGAGCGTCGCCAACGGCCTGGCGCTGGCGCTTCGCCTCCTGGGGCTGGATCGCAAGGTGTACTGTCTCTGCGGGGATGGGGAGATGGCCGAAGGCCAGGTCTGGGAGGCGGCCATGTTCGCCGCCCACTATCATCTTGACAACGTGATCGCCATCGTCGACCGCAACGGGCTGCAGATCGACGGGCGCACCGAGGAAGTCATGTCCCTGGAGCCGTTGGGCGACAAGTGGCGGGCGTTCGGATGGCACGTCCTATTCATGGACGGGAACGATATGTGGCAGGTCTTGGACACCCTGGCCGAGGCAAAGGGGCATAAGGGCTCCCCGACCGTTATCATCGCCAGGACCGTGAAGGGCAAGGGCGTGTCGTTCATGGAGAACAACGTCGGGTTCCATGGCAAGGCGCCCAATGCGAAGGAGTACGAGCAGGCCATGCGCGAGCTGGGGGGAGAGGTATGAGCTGGCCGATGGAAGCGCAGCGCAAGAGCTACGGAAGGGCGCTGGTCGACCTCGGCAGGGCGCGGGGGGACGTCGTCGTGCTGGACGCCGACCTCTCCAGCTCCACCCGCACCGTGGAGTTCAAGGGCGCCTTCCCGGGGCGCTTCTTCAACTGCGGCATCGCGGAGCAGAACATGATGGGCACCGCCGCCGGGCTAGCCGTCGGCGGAATGACCGTCTTCGCCTCCACCTTTGCGGTGTTCGCCACCGGCCGGGCCTATGATCAGGTGAGGCAGTCGATCGCCTACCCCGACCTGAACGTCAAGATCGTCGCCTCGCATGCGGGCATCACCGTCGGGGGCGACGGCGCCTCCCACCAGACCATGGAGGATATCGCCCTGATGAACGCCCTGCCCAACATGACGGTCGTCGTCCCTGCCGACGGACCGGAGACATACAAGGCCGTGCTGGCGGTCGCGGAGCGGCATGGGCCAGCCTATGTGCGCATGGGACGGGGGGACGTTCCGGTGGTGACCTCGAAGGAGGAGAGGTTCGAGATAGAAAGGGCGCACGTCCTCAGGGAGGGGGCCGATGTGGCCCTGGTGGGCACGGGCCAGATGGTCGCGGCGTGCCTTCTGGCCGCCGAAGCCCTGAAGGCCAGGGGGGTCAGCGCCAAGGTCATCGACCTGCACACCATCAAGCCGTTAGACGTGGAGGCGTTGGAGAAGGCCGCCCGCGAGTGCGGCGCGGTCGTCACCGCCGAGGAGCACAACATCGTTTCGGGCGTGGGCACCCTTGTGGCCGCCGCGCTCGCGGAGAGGTACCCGGTCCCGATGGAGCGGGTTGCCATGCAGGACGTGTTCGGGCAGTCGGGGGAGAGCGACGAGCTGATGCAGGAGTACGGCCTCACCGACCGGGAGGTGCTCGCCGCCGCCATCAAGGCCATGGAGAGGAAGAAATGAAGATATTCATCGACACAGCCAACATCGAGCAGATAAGGGAGGTCAGCTCCTGGGGGATCCTGGACGGCGTGACCACGAACCCCAGCCTGATAGCCAAGGAGAGGAAGGACCTCGCCACCATCGTGAACGAGATCTGTGAGGTCGTGGACGGTCCCATCAGCGTCGAGGTCATCAGCCTCAAGGCCGAGGAGATGTTCGCCGAGGGGATGCGGCTGGCCGCGGTGAACGACAACATCGTGATCAAGGTCCCCATGACCGAGGAGGGGCTGAAGGCCACCAAGATGCTCTCGAACGAGGGGGTCTCGGTCAACGTTACCCTGATATTCTCGGCGAACCAGGCATTGCTGGCGGCCAAGGCCGGCGCCCGGTACGTGTCCCCGTTCGTGGGGCGCCTGGACGACGTCGGCCAGGACGGGATGGCCCTCGTCTCCGAGATCATGGATATCCTTGATAACTATGATTTCGACACGGAGGTGATCGTGGCGAGCGTACGCCATCCGATCCATGTGGCTGAGGCGGCCCGCATGGGCGCGCACATAGCCACCATCCCCTATGACGT
>JAJFUR010000074.1 GCA_021372335.1 Methanobacteriota archaeon | reverse complement strand
GACCTCCAGGGCCAGCCCCCCGTTCAGGGACAGGACCGCAACCCCGCCGCCGTAGTAGCTGGAGAAGGTGCTGTTGGTTATCGCCGCATTGATGTTTCCCTCCTCCATCGTCAGCAGCACGCCCATCCCGTAGGAGAGGGGCAGCGGGGTGAAGAGGAAGGCCATCCGATCGGTTTCCCACTTGGGCATGCCATACAGGTTTCCGAGGTCGTAGATGATGCTTCCATCCGTCCTCAGTCCGTACAGGACATCGTAGGAATAGGCCTCCATGTCCCCGTAGTTGAATTGGATGGTGCCGTCCGCGAACAGCACGACCTGGAAGGCCATGCTGAGACCGGAGCCGGAGTCCGCTTCGGACGCGTACCAATGGAACATCACCGATGCGTTGTCCTCGGCCACCTTGTAGCCGTAGAACTGCCTGGCAACGTAGATCAGGTCGGTGCTCCCCACAGGTTCGATGCGGTTGCCTCCGCCAAAGTCCAGATAGCCATCGGAGCTCAGGTCTACGGAGGGGTATTCGACCCCGTTGTAGGTGAAGGGGAAGGGGAGCTCGACCGGTGCCCATTCCACCCACTCGGGGGAGGGGCTCCAGGCATCCTCGCCCCAGTTCCAGTTGTCCCAGCCGATCACCTCGAACGTGTTCTCGACCTCCTCGACCGTGTACACGGTCCTATCCGCGGCCTCGCTGCCATCGAACACGCTCTCGGCTATCTCCACGCCCATATCCCCATAAGAGGAATGGAAAATGTAGGCGGTTTCTTCCTGCCCGAGGAATTGGGTGTTGGTTATCACGGCCGAGCCCCCATTCAAGGCGTCGACATCCAGCCCAATTATCCCGCCCTCCAGCATGGAATCCGTTACCGTCAGGTCCACGGTTCCGTTCGACTGTTGTATCGTCACACCATAGGTTGTATCAATGATCATTATGTTCGACAGGGACAATGTGAT
The DNA here is from genome assembly GCA_021372335.1 of Methanobacteriota archaeon. Classification (GTDB taxonomy): domain Archaea; phylum Thermoplasmatota; class Thermoplasmata; order Methanomassiliicoccales; family UBA472; genus UBA472. Next base: position 8,978 of record JAJFUR010000074.1, on the reverse strand, counting down.
GTTCCGTTCCGCTCCATTGAAAGCATAGAACAGTCCGTAATCCGATGAGTTGATCACGATGTCGGAGCAGGGGATGGTAACGTTGTCGAAGTATATCGCCATGCTGCAATTGGATATGCGCGCAAAGGATACTGAGCCGTCGGACCCTCCGAGGAACGCTATGCCTCCGCCCATCCCCTTTGACGCATTGTTCGTGAAGATTACAGGTTGGCTCGCGGTCCCGTTCACGAACATGGCCCCTTCGACCTCCAGATAATTGGTGCCATTGAAGATGACGGTCGCTCCGCCCTCTATCTCCAGAGTGGCCCCGTCGACCACTGTCACGCTCGAGGAGATATTATACACGCCGCCAGAGGCCCAGGTGGTGTCCGTCGTGATGTCCCCTGTGACCTCCTGAGCGCTCGTCTGGCCTGCCCCTAGGAGAAGGAGCAATACCAATGCGAGCGCCAATATGCCGATGTACATAACGGCCCTCTTGGCCAGGCTGAAAGTCCTACTGTTATCTTGCAATAAACCCGAATCGTTCATAAGAACCCCCCCCCAATCTAAGTCCTATCCACCTATCAGGACCTTGGTTTGGTTGAGCATCATATTTACATGATAATATTTATAAATTGTTTGACAAATTCATCTCGTCGGAACGGAGGCGTGGGGCCATACCTTCGCTCCCCTGTCAGTGCACCGTTCCCGATAGGTGCGCGCGGCAGATGTGCTGGAACCTTTGGGGGAAAGGTTCTTAGTGGAAGAGCGGGAATCAGCTCCCGTGCACAAGATCACCCACATCAGCATGGAGACGGACGTCCTGGCCGAGAACAGGCACCTGGCCGAGCACAACCTGGAGAGGCTTAGGGGCTCCAGCGTCCGGTCCGTGGACGTCATGGGCACCACCGGCGCGGGGAAGACCTCCCTCATCATCGCGCTCTCGAGGATGTTGATGGCCAGGGGGCTGCGCGTCGCCGCGGTCGCCGGGGACGTGACCGGGCAGGACGACTACGACCGGTTCCAGGCCGCCGGGGTGAGGGCGTACAACCTCAACACCGGCAAGGAATGCCATCTCGACGCGAACCTGCTGGACCGCACCCTGGACGGGATCGACCTGCTGGCCGTGGACTTCCTCTTCGTGGAGAACGTGGGGAACCTGGTCTGCCCGGCGGACTTCCCCCTGGGCACGGACAAGCGCATGGTCGTCATCTCGGTCACCGAGGGGGACGACATGGTGCGGAAGCATCCGATGATCTTCCAGGGGGCGGATATTGCTGTAATGAACAAGATGGACCTGGCCTCGTACATGGGCATCGACGTGGAGCGGGTCAAGGCGGACTACCGCCGGCTTTCCGGGGGGAAGGAACTCCTGCCGGTCAGCGTGCGCACTGGGGACGGGCTAGAGGCCCTGGCGGACCGCCTGCTGGGCTGAGCGCCCATTTATTTATTATCGGCCCTGCCCATCCCCGCCCCGCATGAGGACCAAGGTGCTGGTTGTCGGCGGAGGGGGGAGGGAGCACGCCATCGTGGAGGCGCTCGTCAGGGACGGGGCGGAGGTCTACGCGGCGATGAGGAACCGCAACCCGGGCATCGCCCGGGCGGTCAAGGGGTTCCGGTTGCTCAATGAGACGGACGTGCCCGAGGTGGCCGAGTTCGCCTCCTCGACGGGGGCGGAGATCGCCGTCATCGGCCCGGAGGCCCCGTTGGAGGCGGGCCTGGTCGACGAGCTCCTGAGGCGGGGCATCGGGTGCGTCGGGCCCTCCCAGGCCGCGGCGCGCCTCGAGACGTCCAAGCGCTTCGCCCGAAGGCTCCTGAAGAAGCATGACATCCCGGGCAATGTGGCCTTCGGCACGTTCCAGGACTACGAGGCCGCCAAGCTGTTCGTGGACGGGTTCCCGGGCGAGCTGGTAGTGAAGCCGGAGGGGCTGACCGGCGGGAAGGGGGTCAAGGTCGAGGGGGAGCACCTCCGGGGGAAGGAGGAGGTGCTCGCCTACGTCAGGGAGGTCCTGGACAACAGGATAGGCGGGGGAGGCGTGGTGCTCGAGGAGCGTCTCGTCGGGGAGGAGTTCACGCTGCAGGCCTTCTGCGACGGGCGGAGCGTCCGGGGCATGCCCCTGGTGCAGGACCACAAGCGGGCGTACGAGGGGGACGTAGGCCCGAACACCGGGGGGATGGGCTCCTACACCGACGCGGACCACCTCCTCCCCTTCGTGACCGCGGAGGACCGGGAGCGGGCGATGGATATCATGCGGAGGACGGTGCAGGCCATGCGGGCGGAGGGGACCCCGTACCGCGGGGTGCTGTACGGGCAGTTCATGCTGACGGGGGCCGGCCCGAAGGTCATCGAGTTCAACGCCCGGTTCGGGGACCCGGAGGCGATGAACGTCCTCACCCTCCTGCCGAACGGCCTCCTCGACGCGTGCCTGGGCGTGGCGGACGGCCATTTGAAAGGGGACGTGCCCTTCCTGAGGAAGGCCACGGTGTGCAAGTACGTGGTGCCGGCCGGCTACGGCACGGCGCCGAGGGCCGGGATGCCGGTGAAGGTCGACGAGGGGGCGCTCGCGAGGACCGGCGCCCGGCTCTACTACGCGGCGGTGGAGGAGCGGGACGGCACGATCTACACCACCACCTCCCGGGCCCTGGGGGTGGTGGGCATGGCGGACAGCATTGAGGAGGCCGAGGCCATATGCGAGGCGGGGCTGGCGAACGTCGCCGGGGACGTCCTCGTCCGGCATGACATCGGCAGGGCGGAGCTGGTGCGGAAGCGGGTGGAGCACATGCGCCAGGTCCGGGGCTGAACAAGCTTTTCATATCCCCGGTCGATTCCCTTCCATGCACAACCTGGAGGAGATCGCGCGGACGATCCAGGGGTCCCTGGAGGAGAAGGACGAGGTGCGGGAGATCGCCATCAAGTCCTCCCGCGCGCTGATTCGCATGGCCAGTGGGGTGGTCCATGGCATGCACAAGGGATCGGACTGCACCCCAGAACTCGCCGAGGCCATCGACGAGGCGCACCGGCTCAAGAGCGTGCTCTCGGAGCATGTGGACATCTGGCACTCCGGGATGGTGCAGGACGCCCTCGTGGAGGTGGCCGAGGCGGCCCTCCTGAACGCCATAGTGAAGGGGCAGGAACTCCCGGACCCCACCCGCCTGGGCATGTCCGGCACCGCCTACCTGATGGGCATGGCGGACACCATCGGCGAACTTCGGCGGTTCGCATTGGAGGCCCTGCGGCGGGGGGACATCCCCTCCGCCGAGAGATATCTGGACATCATGGAGGAGCTCTTCCTGGTCATCATGCGCTTCGACTATCCCGACGCCATCGTCTCCATCCGGCGCAAGCAGGACATAGCCCGCTCCATCCTGGAGAAGACCCGGGGGGACGTGGCGATCGCCGCGATGACCGAGCGGCTGCAGGAAAGGATGGACCAGCTGGAGCGGAGGCTGTGATCACCGTCTCCTCTTGCCCTTGGCCGGGCGCCTCCAGACGTAGATGAGCACGAGGGCGAGCGCCACGACGAGCACGCCCATCAGGGTGTTGGCCCAGCCGTAGCCGGGCATGTCGTAGTAGATCGTGGTCCCGTAGACGGTCGAGCCGCCCTCGAAGGCGACGATCCGGTCCCCGGGGTCCAGGACCATGCGCACCTTGTGCTCCCCGGAGCCGAGGCCTATGGCGGTCCAATTGTACTGGAAGGCGTACGCCTCCCCGGCGGCCAGGTCGACGGTCGTGCTGTAGAACTCCCGCCATTCCCCATCCTCGTACACCTGGAGGCTGAGCGGGACGCCGATCGCGGCCACCTCGCCGGTGTTCCGGACGGTCGCCTTGAGGACGATCGGCTCCACGACCTTCACCTTGAGGGTGAGGGTGTTCTTCACCGTCTCGGCGCCCGCGGAGCTGCACTCGATGCTTATCGTGAGGGTCTGCGCGGCCTTGGGGGCGGTCAGGTTGATGTGGAACGTCCCGTCGGGGGATGGCTCCACCGTCCCGGGCAGGAAGAAGGCCCCGTAGGTGTCCCCGTCCCCGGTCATGGTGGCCTTGTAGGAGTAGTTGCCCGCTCCCACCTCCGCCGGCCCGCCAACCATCTCCAGCGTGTACATGGTCACGCTGCCCGTCGAGACGACGAGCGGGCCTTCGATATGCGCGTACAGCGGTCCATATTCCTCTCCATGGACGCCCGGCAGGGCGGCGAGGAGCACCATCGCCATGAGCGCGACCATCAGCGCTTTCTTCGTGAGAACACCCCCTTCTGCACTGCGACGACCACGAGCGCCACCGCAAGGGCGATCGCAACCCCCATGAGGGCGATGGCGGTGCTGCCCAGGCCCGGGGCGGAGCCCGAGACGCCGGCCCCGCTCACGCTCAGGCCACTGGCGCTCAGGCCCACCAGGTCAGGCTGGAACTCCATGACCTCCTGCACGGCCGGATCGGCCGTGGACACGGCCACCAGCTGCACGCTCGCCTTGGGGTCCGGGTTGGCCCGCAGAGGCACCATCGAGACCTCGATCTCGGAGCCCTTCCCTGCGGAGACGGTCAATGTCAAGGAGTCGGTGAGAGCGGTCTTGTTCACCAAGCGCACCTCCCACCCCAGGTCCCGCAGGGCCTGGCGGTTGCCGACGACGATCACGCACGTGTCGTCCACATTGCCGTCGTTGGCCACCTCGACCGTGTACGTGTACTCCGACCCGTCGGTGGCCTCAGCCCCCTGATACTCCATGCCGATGGCCCGGGCGGGAACGATGTTCGCGTCGAGGCTGACCGAGGCCGTGGCCGACGCGTTGGTGAGGGAGGTGGCGCGGACGGTGATCGCGGTGTGCTTCACCATCACGCTGCTGGAGGGCGTGACCGTCACGGTGACGATCTCGCTGTTGCCCGTTCCAAAGCCGAGGGCCACCTCGGTCTGCGAGAGCACCACGGTCCAGCCGGTCCCGGTGGCGGTCAGCCGGAACGTGTCCTCCACGTTGCCCCTGTTGGTCACCCTGATGGTGTAGGTGGCCGTCTCCCCGGCGCTCAGCGTGGCCTTCTGAGCAGGGTCCCAGGTAACCGCCACGCCCTGCGTGCGGACCTTGGTCATGGCCACGCCCTTGGTGGTCGAATCGGCGAGCGCCACGCTCGCCTCGCCATGGTATTCCACCTCGATGCCCCTCTCGATCAGGGATGCCTTGGCGGAAATGATGTAGGGACCGGCCGGCAGATACACCTCGAACGCGCCGGCGGCGTCGCTCGTCACGTTCAGCGTTCCCGCCCCCTTGATGCTGACCTCGGCCCGCACCCCCTCATCGTTGGCGAAGGTCACCCCGCTCAGCCGGAAGGCCTCCTCCAAGGAGATGTTGAACGGGATGTCCCCCGGCGCGTCCACTTCCAGCGTCCCCAGGTAGGCACGGGAGCTGTCCGCGCCGATGGCGTAGACGCTGTAGGAACCGACGGCGAGCTGCACCGAATAGCTTCCCTGGGCATTGACGGAAAGGGAGATGGCCGATGCGCTCCGCGCCTCGAACCGCAGGCTTGCCGGCGTGGGGACGCCGGAGGAGAGCACCTGCCCGTGCACGGTGGCGTTGTTGAGGGCGTACGTGGTGCTTACGACCACGTTCTTGAACGTCCCGCTGACGGAGAAATTAGCCTGGCCGATATAGCGCACGTGCCTGAGGACGCCCCTAAGCGTGGCCGTGGTGGCATGGTCCACGGAGACGGTGTAGGCGTCGTTGGGCAGATAGACCGTCGCGGTCCCGCTAGTGGCCGTGGTGGTGTTGTAATAGGCCCCGGCATGCTCGATGCTCAGCTCGACCGCCTGGGCGCTGACCCCCGAGAGCTGGGCCCGCAGGACCACCTGGGCGGCGCTCTCCGCGACCAAGCCCTTGGTGGTCGGACCGCTCACGTCCATGCGTTGAAGGGAGGCGGAGCGCAGGGCGGAGGTGTTGACCTGGACATATACGGAATAGTTCCCCCTGAGCAGGTAGAGGGAGTATGTTGCCCTGGCCGAGATGACCGTCCGTTCGGGGCCGTCAAAGACGATGGTGGCGCTCCCGTTCGGGCTCACGGCGCCGTTGACCAGCACCCTGGTGACGACCTCGATCGCGAGCGGTTCAGGGTCACTGCCAACCTTGACCTCCAGGTCCATGGCCGACAGGGACTGGTAGCGCTCCGACGGGTCGCCGGGGTCGATGTCCTGGTCCACGCTGACGGTGTACATGCCGGGGTACAGGGACGCTGTGAAGCTCCCGTCCGCGGTGGTGACCGCGGTCCCGTTGACCGCGGAGCCGTCCTGGGCGGTGAACCGGACACTGATCCCGCCGATGGCCTGGGAGATGCTCCCGCTGACCGTCCGCTCGACGGCGATGAGCTCCAGGGATGCCGTCGTCGCCTGGGTGAGGGCCGGATAGCTCTTGGTGATGGGGACGAACCCCTCCTTGGCCGCGGTCAGGGAATAGCCCCTGCCGGCCACGAGGACCAGGGAATATTTGCCGGAGGTGTCGGTGCTGGTCGTGATCGTCCTTCCGTTCGCATCGGTGACGGTCAGCACGACATCGCCCTGCGCCTCCGAGGCGGAGGCCGCCCCGTTGCCGTCCGCGTCGTACCATACGGTGCCGCTGAGCTTGGCCCCCTGGAGGAGGCTGAAGGTCATGGCCTTGGATGCGTCCAGGGCAACATCGCTCCAGTAGGCCCTCGTCCCGTCATTGATGTACACGGAGTACACGCCCTGGGGCAGGACCGCCCGGAAGGTGCCCCTGGAGTTGGTGAGGGCGGAGAGCACCGCTCCGCCTGCTATGTCCTGCAGGCGGACCTCGGCCCTGGCCGCTGCAGCTCCGGAGGAGAGGACGGCGCCATCGAGGACCAGCCCCGCCTCCAGGGACAGGTCGATGCCCGCGCTCTCGGTGGCGGTGACCTTCAACAGGCGCACGACCTCCGCGCCCCCGACGGTGGCCGTGGCGTACAGGGACACGTCGCCCTTGGGCATCACCGCGGAATAGCGCCCGCGGGAATCGCTTGATACCCAGACATCGCCCAGTTCGCCGGACAGCCCGACCAGGGCGTTGGCCACCGCCTGGCCGTTATAGCTTACCAGCCCGCTCAGGCGCATCGAGCCGTAGAGCACCAGGTCCAGGGAGAGGGCGTCGCCCTCCTTGAGGGTGATGTCGGCGTTTACGGCGACGGTGCCGTCCGGCGTCTGGATGGTGTAGTTCCCGGGGAGGAGCCCCTCGAAGCTGAACGCGCCGAGCGCATCGGTCACGGCCTCGAGCACCTCCCCGTTGGAGCGATCCAAGAGGGATATCGTGACCTGGTCGGCGGCGGTGCCGTCCTCCAGGGTCGCGTTCCCGCTGACCTTGGCCGGCTCCACATGGAGGTCCAGGGCCACGGGCGTGCCCACCTTGACCTGCACCCCGGTCCCCCCGAAGGCGTGGCCGTCGTACTCGGCCCATATCGTGCCGTTCATGGGGCTAATGCCCGGCAGCTCGTACCCAGTAGCTGTGGACGTCGTCTCGGCCCGGAACCCGTTGGTCGCGTTCTCGAAGATGACTGTGGCCCCGACCAGCATCTCGTCGCTGGTCGCGGAGTACTTGCCGTTCCCGTCGAGGTCCAGGTAGACCGACCCCGACAGGGAGCCGGCCTCGATCATGACGTCCAGGTCGATGAGGTAGTCGAGCTGGTCATCCTTGTCCACGTCCGCCGGCACGCGCATGGCCTGGTCATAGGTGATGTGCAGGGACTCGGTGTGCAGCTCGGTCCCGTAGAGCAGGCGGGGGTCCAGGTCGCCGTAGGAGTAGACGATGGTGACGTCCCCGAACGGCGCAAGCACGCTGTAGCGCCCGTCGGCGTCGGTGCGCACCACCTGATGGGGGATCCCGTACTCGTCCAGGACGGTGACCCAGATCCCTGCCATCGGCCTTCCGGCGTCCGTGACCGCGGTGCCCTCGACGATGGCCCCGTCGTAGTACTGCAGGAAGGTGACCCCGGAGTACAACCCCGAGGAGGACAGGTCCACTGTGCCGATCAGCTCGCCTGCGCTTATCTTATTGTACATCTCCACCGCCTCCATGTAGGAGACCGCCCTCCAGGCATCGGAGTGGTTGGCCACATCGCTGCTGGGGTAGGGGTTGTAGTAGGCGGTGCGGTACACCAGGCGGAAGTTGCTCATGTTCCAGCCCTGCATGGACGGGACGCTCTGCAGGCTGCCGGAGATGCCGGGCAGCCCCTGCTCGCTCTCCCCCACGTCGTTGGGGCCGTAGCCCATGAAGGCCCGGTAGAGCATGGTGTCGTAGAACAGGTCGGTGTACTCGATGGAGTAGCTGACGATATAGTCGTCAGAGGTGACCTCGTCCAGCGGGATCTCGTTCCCGTAGTAGTCGACCGCGTAGATGTTGTAATAGTCATACGGGATGTTGTTGCCATCCACCCGCTGGTCCGACAGCTTGGCCGGCGCATAGAAGATGTTGTAGGAGGTGGCGGTGAAGGGGAAGAGGCGGCTGTCCACCGCGACGTAGCCGATGTCGTTCCCCGTGATCTGCCGGACCTCGTTGTAGATGGAGATCAGCTGGTCCTTATCCAGACGAGAAAGTACCTCCCGGGCCGCCACGTACTTGGCGTTGGCGGCACTGAGGGCGTCGTCCAGCTCCCCGTACACCTCGGGGTTGCCCCTCACCTCATCCACGTAGTTCGCCGGATGGGTCAGGATGTCCTTGAGCCGGACCGTGTCCACCCCATGGGCGGCCATCGCGGCCAGCACCTGGGCGCCAGCGGCGGTGTTGCCGCCTATGTCGTTCTCCACGCAGCGCACTATGAGCAGGGCGATGGCCCCCTCCTCGGTCTGGGTCATGAGGAACGTCCCGGCGAAGTTGTAGCCGTTCTGGAAGTTGTCGGCGACCGCCGGATGGGCGCCCTCCTGGATGGCCTCGAAGCCGTAGTCCCACCAGGAGACGAACGCGGGACGGTCGAGGGCGACGGCCGCTTCGGCGTCCTGGGCGGAGAACCATCTCCACGCGGCCGGCCAGTACTCGTTCGG
>JAJFUR010000070.1 GCA_021372335.1 Methanobacteriota archaeon | reverse complement strand
GTGGTGCTCCCGTCGGGATTTGAACCCGAGTCGAAGCCTCGAGAGGGCTTCATGATTGGCCGGACTACACTACGGGAGCGTGTAGGTCCCCAATTGGATGGCTGTAATTAAATCTTACGGATGGCAAGAGGCGGAAGGGATATATCCATACAATCCCACGTACACCTTTGAATGCGGTTCGAGCACGATCGCCGTTCCCTCACGATCAATTTGGCATTGTGGGCCATCGCCGCGGTCTGGCTGATGGCGCTCCTAGCCCTGCTTCCGGGGGTGCGCCTCCTTCACCTGCTGTTGGTCGGTTCCGTCCTCACGATCGCGGTGCTCGTCGTCGGCGTCTCCCCGCTGCTCACCCCCCACGAGGTGACCGAGGGGCGCATCATACTGAGACAGGGATGGCACCACCGCCTGGTGGTGCCCGTGGCCCGCGTCAAGCGGCTGGAGCGGCTGGACCGCATAGAGGCGAAGGAGGGGGTGCTTATGGACGCCTTCAACCGCACCTTGGTTATGACCGACGGCAAGGCGAACGGGCTGCGGTTGGAGCTCAAGGAGGCGGTGCGGGTACCATCGGCCCTCTGGAAGAAGGTCGACGCCGTGATCTTCGACGTTGACGAACCGGACCGCTTCATCGCCGAGGTCGACAAGGCCCGATGATCACTCGCGCCAGTCGCAGCCTATGGTGCGCCCCCCGAGCTTGGGGATCAGGGCGAGGCGCCTCTTGTGGATCGATGTGGCGTTCTTGGTCGCGACCATCCTGACCAGCTCCATGGGCACTCCGGACCTCTTGGAGATGACGTCCAGGGGGAGTTGGTCCTCCAGCCCGGAGAGGACGCGGTCGAGGTCGTCGTAGGCTATGCCCATCTCCGACTCGTCCGTCTGGCCCTCCCAGAGGCCGGCGGAAGGCTCCTTGGCGATGATGCCCTCCGGAACGCCGATCACCCTGGCCAGCTCCCTCACCTCGGTCTTGTACAGGTCGCCGATGGGCATGAGGTCTGCCCCTCCATCCCCGTACTTGGTGAAATACCCCATGAGCAGCTCGGACTTGTTGCCCGTGCCCATGACCAATCGCCCTTCCATGTTGGCATGGGCGTACAGGATGGTCATACGGATGCGGGCGATGAGGTTCCCGGACACCTCCTTACTCTGCGAACCCGGCATGATCTTGTGGTATGTCCTCAGCAGCTGCTCGATGTCGTACACCAAGAGGGTCGTCCCCCAGGCCCGGCTCATCCCCTGTACGTCCCGAAGGTCCTGCGTGGGGGTGCTCGGTGAGGGCATGAACACGTTCAGCACCTTGTCCCCGCCCAGGGCGTCCACGCACAGCTTGGTCACCACGGCCGAGTCGATGCCCCCGGACAGGCCGATCACTACCCCCGAGGCCCCGGCCTCCCTGACCTGCGTCTGGATGAAGTCGGTGATCGTCTCCACGGTAAGCTCTTTCAGTTGCGGCATCGGATACGGTAATGCCCTCCAGTTTAATAATTCTCTTTCCGGGGACGTTCTGAAAGAGCTGGAGAAGCGGGCGTTCGTTTTTCCATATCAATGATGACGCCGTCCTTGGGGCATCTACGTTGACCAGAGGAACCGGGTCCGGGCGGGCGGCTCTCGTTGAAATGCCAGGGTTCGGGGGAGGGCAGGACGGTGCGCTACGCGATGGAGTATGGGGTGATAGGCTGGAAACGGTCCTCCTCGCCCCTAATGAAGGGAGAACTCAACCGGGACATGGCCCTCAGGGGTGCCACTAGGAACTGTTCCTCGCGATCCCTCTCCGGCAAACCATTCGGCAAAGGTTGATTACCGTCGTTGGCGTTGGGGCACACCATGCGGGTTGCCCTTTGCCAGCTCCGGAGCGCCGTGGGGGACGTACAAGCCAATCTTAACAGGGTCAGGGAGGTGATGGAGGGCACGGACGCCGACCTGTTCGTGTTCCCGGAGACCTATCTCACAGGGTACATGGTCAGGGACCGCGTGGTCGCCCTAGCCGAGGACATGGACGGGGAGAGCATCAACCACCTGCTGGAGCTGGCCGACCGTACGGGCAAGGCCGTGGTCGTCGGGGTCCCGTTGAACGACCCCTGCAACCATGGCCTGATCACCAACAGCGCGGTGATGGTGACCCCCGACGGAAGGGTGCAGAGGTACGACAAGCTACACCCGGCCAACTTCGGGCCGTTCGAAGAGGGACTGTACTTCACCGCCGGCCAAACGCCCGCGATGTTCCAGCTCAGGGGGCATGGGATCGGTGTCTGCATCTGCTACGACCTGTTCTTCCCGGAGATATGCAAGGCCTATGCCATGCAGGGGGCGGACATGCTGCTGTGCATCGCGGCCTCCCCGGTCACCTCCAGGACGCCCTTCGAGACCATGGTTCCGGCGAGGGCGGTGGAGAACACCTGTCCAATCGCCTACGTGAACAATGTCGGAAGCCAGCAGAACATGGTGTTCTTCGGCGGGAGCCAGGCGTATGATGCGAAGGGGCGGCCGCTGGCCAAGCTGCCCTATCTGCGGGAGGCGGTCGAGGTGGTGGACGTGGACCTGCTGCAGAACGGCCCGGCCAGGAGGGCTAGGCCCACCCTGAGGGATTCGCTGGGAAGCCTCCGGTGAACCGCCGAGCGCAAATAGTTTTAAATGAGCGCGCGGTTATCGCCGCTGGAAGTGCCGAGGTGGCCCAGACCGGTAAGGCGCGAGCCTGGAAACTTTCCGCCAGCTAGCTCGTGGCGGCAACGCCTCGGGAGTTCAAATCTCCCCCTCGGCGCCATCCCCCCGCTCCCGTCCCTGACGCTGAGGATTGAAAGCATTACATAATGGAATCCTTATATCGGGCCGGGCACCGCGGACCGACATCCTGCCCAAGGTGCGAGGGGTCATCCAGATGAGGGTCAACGTGGATCTGCGCTTGAAGGACGTCCCAGGACAGCTCATCAAGGCCCTGGAGCCGATATCGCTCAACGAGGGGAACATCGTGGGCGTGGTGCACAACCATGACCTGGTGACCGGGGGGCGCATATCGGTGAACGTGACCTTCGAGTACAAGGACCAGCGCGCCCTTGATGCAATCTCCTCGGCCTGGAAGGAGCGGGGGGTGGAGGTCGTGAAGATGGGGGAGATCTTCCGCACCTACGCCGCCGAGTACCTCCTGGTCGGGGACCTGACGCATGCCATCCTGAGGACCATCACCGAGAGCATCGAAGGGATGGAGGGGGTGGAGACAATGGACCTGCAGTACTCCCTGGCCACCGGCACCGCCGACAGGTCCGTGCTGCTGGTGGTGAGCGTTCGGGAAAGGGAGAGGGTGAGGGACATCGATTCCTACCTAGGGGCCATGAGCGAGCGCCACGACTTCCTCCTGATCCGCGGGATGGGGGTGTGACATGCGCCTGGCGCTCGTGGGCTTCGGGACCGTCGGCCAGGGATTGGCGGAGGCGGTGGCGATGAAGAAGGACCTCATCTACGACCGCTTCGGCACCGAGCTCAGGATCGTGGCGGCCTTCGACTCGCGCACCTATGCGATGGATCCCAGGGGGCTCAAGCCATTGGAGCTGGTGGCTCGAAAGCAGGCCGGGAAGGGGCTGGGAAGGACCAGACCGAAGAGCGTGGCGGAGATGCTCAGGGAGCTGGACTACGACGTTCTGGTGGAGATGACCCCCACGAACATCGAGGACGCCGAACCGGGGTATACGAACATCCGCACCGCCCTCGAATGCTGCCGGGACGTGGTCACCTCCAACAAGGGCCCGTTGGCCTTACGGTTCCGAACGCTTGACGAGCTTGCCAGGAAGAACGGCGTGGAGCTGCGCTTCGAGGCCACCGTGGGCGGGGCGACGCCGATAATCAACCTCTCCCGGGAGCTCCTTATGGCCGAGAAGGTCGAATCCATGAAGGGGATCCTCAACGGCACGTGCAACTTCATTCTCAGCCGGATGGGGGAGGAGGGGCTTCCGTTCGAGTACGTCCTGAAGGAAGCGCAGGAGATGGGATACGCGGAGGCGGACCCCAGTTACGATATCGACGGAATAGACAGCGCCAGCAAGCTGGCCATCCTTGCCAACGCCATCATGGGCATGGACGTCACCTACCACGATGTGCGCCGGACCGGCATCCGCCGGATCACCCAGGAGGCGGTGGAGCTGGCGGCCAAGGAGAGGAAGGTGATCAGGTTGATAGGCGAGGTGAACGGCGAGGGGGTCGAGGTGGCCCCGCGGATGGTGCCCCTAGGGCACCCCCTGGCCATATCAGGGACGCTCAACGTGCTTCATATGCACACCGACCTGGCCGGGGCGATAACGGTGGTGGGGCGGGGGGCCGGCAGAAAGGAGACGGCCAGCGCCATCATGAGCGATCTGGTGGGGCTCCTGAAGCGGAACGCCTGCCTGTTGAACGGTAGGGTTAAATAGGTCGTGCCATGATAGAGCATACCTTACCTGAGGGGTCGCAATGGCAAGGACGTCGAACTACGGGTGGGATCTATTTATTGCCCGACAGGGCTAGGCTATTCGATACCACATTGAGGGACGGGGCGCAGACGGAGGGCGTCTGCTTCTCGAACGAGGACAAGCTGGAGATCCTGGAGCGATTGGACGCCTTCGGCATCGATTTCATCGAGGGCGGCTACCCGGCTTCCAACCCTAAGGACCGGGCGTTCTTCCAGGCCGCCCGGAGGGTCGAGCTTAGGAACAGCAAGCTGGTGGCCTTCGGCGCCACCCACCGCTCCGGGGTCCGGCCGGAGGAGGACAAGGGCATGGATGCCCTGCTGGAGGCCGGGACCGAATGGGTGTGCGTCTTCGGCAAGGCCTGGGACCTGCATGTGGAGAAGGCGCTGCAGGTGCCGCTCGAGGAGAACCTGCGGATAGTGCGGGACACCGTTGCGTACCTGAAGGGGAAGGGGCGCAGCGTGATCTTCGACGCCGAGCACTTCTTCGACGGCTATCAACACAATGCGGAGTACGCGATGGGCGTATTGCACGAGGCGGAGGACGCGGGGGCGGATTGGCTGTGCCTCTGCGACACCAACGGTGGGGCCTTCCCGAGCCTGGTCGGGAAGGTCGTCTCCCGGGTCAGGGAGGAGATGCGGGCGCCGCTCGGCATCCACGCTCACAACGATGGGGAGCTGGCGGTCGGCAATTCCCTGGCGGCGGTGGAGGCCGGGGCGGCCATGGTCCAGGGCACGGTCAACGGCCTGGGGGAGCGCTGCGGCAACGCCAACCTGTGCTCGATCATCCCCAATCTCATGCTCAAGATGGGCGTGAGGACTGGAATCTCAGATCTGAGCCAGCTGACAAAGCTTTCCCATTTCGTGGCCGAGATGGCCAATGTCGCACCCGATCCCCGCGCCCCGTTCGTGGGCAAGAGCGCCTTCGCCCACAAGGGGGGGATCCACGTGAGCGCGGTGCTCAAGGACCCCCGTACCTATGAGCACGTGGACCCCGCGCTCGTCGGGAACCAGCGGAGGGTCCTCGTCTCCGAGCTGTCCGGTGTGTCGAACATCATCGCCAAGGCCGAGGAGCTGGGGATCGGGACGGAGCGGGACGTGGGGCGCCTGGTCCTGGAACGCATGAAGGAACTGGAGGCGGAGGGCTTCCAATACGAGGCGGCCGAGGCCAGCCTGGAACTGCTGATCCGCAAGCTGAAGGGGCAGAGCACCTCGCCGTTCAAGCTCGAGGGCTTCCGGACCTTCATGGACGTCACCGGGGACGTGATGACCTCCGAGGCCTCGGTGCGGGTCGTGGACTCGGACGGGACCCTGGAGCACACCGCTGCGGACGGGAACGGCCCGGTGAACGCTTTGGACCGGGCCCTGCGGAAGGCGCTGGAGCGCTTCTACCCGGTGCTCAAGGAGGTGCGCCTCATCGACTACAAGGTGAGGGTCATCGACGGGAAGGAGGGCACCGCGGCCAAGGTGCGCGTGCTCATCACCTCGACGGACGGGAAACAGAGTTGGACGACGATCGGCGTCTCCGGCAATATCATCGAGGCGTCGCTGATGGCGCTCATAGACAGCATCGAGTACAAGCTGATGCGCGCCGGGGTCAACGGGACCGGCGGTAGCTTGAACTGCCAGTAAGGAGTATCGCCCTCCATGAGCTATCCGGTCCGGCCCATCACCATTGAGGAGAAGGAAGCCCTCTACGACAAGTACGCCCCCTGCCCCTTCCATACCGCCAAGGCGGACATAAGCGGGTGCTGCATCAAGCTGTATACCCTGAGCGATTCGACCAAGGACATGTGGGAGGACAACTTCTACTCGATGTCCGAGGCGGTGCGCTCGCATGGCCGCGTGATATGCCTGGACGACCCGAACCGCCCGCTGGAGGCGCTTTACGAGCCGGCCACCAAGACCGCGTTCCTGTTCAACTTCGACTATTACGGGTGGATCAAGAGCGTGGCCCTGGCCATCGCGGGGGACATCCTGGAGGACGAGCACCAGATATATTCGGTGCACGGCGCGGCCCTGGACATGGACGGCAAGGGCGTGACCCTCATCGCCCCGTCCAAGACCGGCAAGACCACCCACTCCTGGGGCCTGCTCCGCTCCAAGGACGCCCGGCTGGTCACCGATGACTGGTACTACGTCCGCCTGTCCGAACGGCGCCCGGTCGCCTTCGGCTCGGAGAAGAACTGCTACATCGACGCGGACATCGGCACCATCTGGGAGGAGTACCGGGGATTGGTGGAGAGGGCGAAGCTCGACAACCGCAAGCGGGCGGTGGTGAACGTCCGCTGGGTGACCGGGAAGGGCTCGGTGGTGCCGATGACGACGATCTATGATATCGTGCTGCTCAAGCGGGACCGCGACGACCCCCGGCTTGTCCGGGAGCTGGGGCCTGATGAGGCCTGGGAGCATTTGGCGGCCAATGACCTTTGCAACCCGCACCAGCTGGTTCGGGACGAACGGAAGATGAGGGTGCGGGAGCGGTTCTTCAGGCAGTTCCTGGCCAAGTCAAGGGTCCATCTGGTGAACACGACGGCCTCCCCCCAGGAGACCCAGGCCGCCATCCGGCAGCTGCTAGGATGAGGAGGCGTGGGGGAGGGGAACGGGGAAGCCCTGGGTCCCCTGTCGGGCCATGGACCGTTTGCCCTCGAACGCCGCCTCCATCGCCCGGCCGAGCGGAGGAAAGGCTGATTACCCCTCCATCCCCTGGACTAGGCATGGGCAAGGTCCTGATCACCATGACGGGGCGCAGCGTCTGGGGGCTGTTCAATTCCGCCTGGGCGTCGATCCGGCAGTTCGATTTCCTTCCGGACAAGGTCTACGTCCTGACCGCCGGCTGCGGGACGGACAGGGGGCGGATGGTCCGGGAGATGCTGATCGTTCTGCTGAGGGAGCATGGATCGCCAGCGGAGGTCGAGCTGCTCGAGGTCCCTGAGGACGACATCAAGGAGATCGGGCGCTTGGCGAGGGAGACCGTTGAGAGGGAGAACGCCCTGGGCAACGAGGTGGCGATCGACGTCACGCCGGGCACCAAGGCCACGGTGCTGGGGACCGTCATCGGGGCGGGGAAGGGCAGGGTTGATCATATCTTCTATCTGCACATCGATTCCCTCCGGAACGCTTCCAGACCGTACCTGGAGATCCCCCTGGGCCTGCAGCGCTCCCATGATGTCAGGAGGGAGGTCCTATGATGGAGGTCGACAAGGACTTCATCACCGTTGTCCTCAACGAGGCATTGATGGCGGGCAAGCGGAAGGTCGTCATCCGCTCCGACCTGATGGAAACGGACCTGCTCGTCGTGGACCTGGACCGCCAGGAGGTGCAAGGGGTGGTCCGGGAGGACGTCTACGATGAGGCGCTGTCCAGGATGGCGAGGGCGGTGGGGGACCGGCTAGCCAGGGACCTACCGAACTACCTAGACCTGAGGGAGGCGCTGCAGGCCTCCCTGCTCCTTCCCCCGAGCAACCTCGATGGGCTGATGGCGGAGATCTACCGCGTGACCGAGCGCCGCGGGGACCCGTACCGGTTCCCCCGGCAGATGTGCTTCGGGCTTGATACCAATCTT
The DNA here is from genome assembly GCA_021372335.1 of Methanobacteriota archaeon. Taxonomy (GTDB): domain Archaea; phylum Thermoplasmatota; class Thermoplasmata; order Methanomassiliicoccales; family UBA472; genus UBA472. The sequence goes on along the minus strand of JAJFUR010000070.1, from coordinate 3,782 downwards.
CTCTACCGGCGTCTGTTCTCCAGACTCCTTCTGGCCGGGACCCGCTGCGGGGTGAGGCCCTTCGACCCGCAGAAGGTCCAGCTGCTCATACCGTCGATGGCCGAGGAGGAGCTCTCGCGGAGGGTGGGCAGGAAGTACGATAAAAGGGATGTGGAGGAGCTTAAGAGGGCCTTACGGGACCGCAGTGTCGCCGAGGAGCTGTTCAACTGCTTGGACAAGGGCGGACGGAAGGCCTTGAACGGGCAGGCCGAGGTCGCGGCCCTAAGGCAACGCTACAGTTGCTGGTCGGCGCAGGGCGGCTCCTTCGTCGAGGACAAGGAGGTAAGGGACGACGAGATGCTTGGCTCGGTGGCCGATGAGATGCTCGAGCAGCGCGTGGACGTGCTGTTCCTGACCAACGATGACAAGACGAGGGCGCACGCCAACGCGCACAAGGTCCCGTCCCTGCCGATAAGCTATCCGTACGAGGTGCCATCGACCATCCAGTACGACCCATGGCTGCTTACCGAGCTGGTATATGACCTCAGTATCTTGCACACCTCCCTGACCCTGAAGGGTACCGGGGTTAGGATCAGAGGGGAATGGATGGGCAAGACCGTGGACGATTACCGAAGCGAAAGGGTGCGGGTTATCGCTTTGCAAGGATCAGAGATCGGCGAAATGCTGGCCAGGGATATGCGGGTGATCTCGGCGATCAAATCCAGGTTCCCCTGGAAGGAGCTTGTCTAAGGAAGGATGAGGGTAAAGGAGACCCCGCAAAACGAAAATGGTGGGGAAGTTGGAGAAGGTCCGCGGGGTGCTCCTAATATGTGGATGGTCGGTTGACTATAAAAATTACGCTCTAATTGTATCATTTCTCAGAAATAATCGATTGACTAGGAAAACGCCTTCCAGTCGTCGGCACCCATTTCAATTCCAACCTGGCGTAAAGAGCGCGCGCATTGGATTTGGGGGTTGGCGGCCATCTTCCGTTCTTAGCCGCCATGATCGGCCCAACGAGCGCGGGGACCGCTGGCTCTATCGCGATCGCACGTAAAAAGAAGGATGGACCGCCCTGTAGCATTTGAGGCTGGCATGGCTGGCCTTCCTCGATGCTGCGAGAGAGTGCGAGAGAAACCATGGAAATGAATCCCCTAAGATATCCTAGTTCGCGGGAGGATTGACCATAGAGCCTGACTTCGACACTTGGTCAGATTGAAATTAGGGAGAGTTGATTATTGCGTTAATGCTGGATGCGCGAGCGTCCAGCATTCATAATGTCCGCGACTTCTCTACGAACCAGCTATATCAAGTATCGAACTCGGGTTTTTTCGTAAAGCCAGTGAAACGCATGTCAACGAAATTCATCATTGACGCGTTGAAAAAGTTGACAGTTATGGTGGTTTCGGCGGCAAACGGCCTGAAAAAGCAGTTCTATTCGAACTTCAACGAGGTCAATAGGGCCATTTTGGCCGATTTTCTATCTGAAACGTAGCGGAAAACGCCCGAGAACGGGCGTTTTCGATGAGGCTGGCAACCTCATGGACCAACTGTCAACATCTAAAATCAGTGAAATTTCGCCCGGTCAACTGTCGAACTTAGGTTTTCTACAATCTGGGTTGATGATAAATCATACCGTTTCGTTCCAATAAAGTACTGGGGAGATGACTTCAACTGACCTCGATTAAGGACCTACCCCCTCGAAAGGATGAACCACGGCCGGCTTGAAGGGAGTGGAACGAGCTACTCATCGTTAAATACCGTTCATCAACCAATCATCCTTTCTTCCCGCACCTCAAATCGCACCTGGCCTTCCTCTTCATCGGCAGCCCAAACAGATCGTCCAGGTGCCCGTTGTTCGTCTCCTTCATCATGATTAGCACGTCGGCCAGGTCATCTAGGATGAAGCAGTCCTCCGCCCTGCAGCCGTCGGGCAGCTTCAAACAATAACGGTCGTAGAGTCATTTAGTGTACTTCTCCAGCTTGATGTCTTCCATCATTCCCCTTCACCATCGGGAGAGGGCCTTTGCACCCGGTGCTATATGAACGGACGGGTAGGGGATTGGTGAAAGTGAAGAAAGACCGACATTGTTCGTTGGTAATATTATAGAATACATACAAAAATTATAATTATCAGCCCAGCACCTGTTTAGATAGATTATCATGGCAAGGGGTGTCTGCGTTAATTGCGGTAAGAAGGTGGGGGGGTTGATGCAACCACAGGGATATGCGTGCCCGGGTTGCGGGAAATGTTACTGTGAGGCTTGCTGTCCGAAAACAGGCTCACTGATCAAAAGACCTGTGTGCCCGACATGTGGCCGTCAAATGAGCAGGTAGGCTGGCATTGTGTATTCAGGACCGTGTCGTTATAGGGGAACAAACGGTAACATTGTAATTAATTCCGACGGAATCCAGTTCATCAGAACAGATGGGCTGATTTCCCAGAGACAGGTGCTTGTCATCAAGATACCACTTGAGGCCATCCAGAACGTTTCTTGCGAAGGTGCGTTGAAGAAAAAGGTCGTGCTCATCGTGGATGGAAGGATGGTTCCTGGTATACCCCGGCACGAGTTTGAGACGAGCGATTTCGCTAACATAATGTCCGTAATTAATTACGAGGTGGCAAACAGACCAAAGTTCCAGCCGCAGGCATCTTCGAACCAGACAATACAGTATAAGGAGACAGTACGTGAGGTCGTGAAGATTTACTGCATGTATTGCGGAGCCTTGAACGAGATGAAAGATTGTAACTGTTCAATATGCGGAGCACCGTTAGGGAAACATTAATTTTCACCCTTTAAATGAAGGAGATCGACTTCATCGGGAACGACATGTTCCCCTGCGCGAAGCCGGAGACGGTGCGCTGGTACCTTTCGATTTTCAACGGCATGCCCAAGCAGGCCGACAACGACGTAGTGGAGAAGATGCTGCTGGGCTGGCCGCAGAACGTGCGGACCAACATGGACTGCTGACTCCGCACGAAGCCTTAGCGCTGATCAGATCCGCCGTCGACGTCGAACGTCCGGTGATCCATTTGGAACTTCGCCTCTGGTTCCGCCGCATAGAAGTGAGGCGATTGAGAGCGCAGGACATCAAAGAGGACCTGTTCGACGTTCACGGCAAGGGACGCTGCGGCGGAAAGTGGCGCTCCGTGGCCTGGGGACCGGATACCCTAGCGGTATTAATGGAATGGGAAGAGGAACGGGAACAGATGATCGAGGCGGCTCGTTCCCTGAACCCGAATGCCGCGGTTCCGGCCCAGTGGATCATCTACCGCAGGGGGCGGCATCTGGGAGCCTACGGGAACACGGCCATAGACAATATCGTGGCCTCGGCCGCGCGTCGCGCCGGGATAGAGCGGGGCGTTTCAAATCATACCCTCCGGAGGACCGGAGGGCGCATAGCGTACTTCGCGGGGGTGCCCCTCGTGGAGATCATGGAGGGGATGGGGCATACGACGGAGAAGCAGACCGTCCGGTACCTCGGGCTTCGAGTGGACGAACTCAAGAAGGCGCAGGAGCGAATCTATGCGTACCTGCAGGAATTAGAGAAGGTAGACAAGGACCGGGAACTCCTCCGGCCGATTCCGGAAAGGAGGATCTCGCGATGAGGGTTAACTATGTTAACCCCCCATTTTCGTCGCAACAAGCAGTGCGAGCCAGTAAAGGAAGTGGGGGCACTGGGATTTGAACCCAGATCAGCGGGTTTCCACCACGTGGGGAGCGACCCCACGCGAAATTAACAGGTCATCGCTCCAGTTATTCATCACCGGTCAGCAAACCCGTTAGCAATCACTCCATATT
>JAJFUR010000009.1 GCA_021372335.1 Methanobacteriota archaeon | reverse complement strand
TCACTTCTCTGGTGTTCAGGAGGTAATTAATAAATGCCACTATGGCCGCTAGGATCATCATTACCTCTATGGTCATTTCCGGCCACCATAGGAATCGAATAATATCCATGAGGGCCATCAATTGGAACGCGAGGACGGCCGTATACGACAGCATTAACGCCCACGAGGTCCAATAGGACGCTTCCTTCCCAAATGCTTTCTCTGTATATACATATGAACCTCCTACCTGAGGAAACATACTGGTAAGTTCTCCGTAAACTAGCCCAATCGGTATGCACATCACTCCCACAAGGACGAATGCCAGGGCGATCGACGCACCGGTCAATGAGATCCACCAGTTGGTCATTACCAACCAGGGACCTATGATGGTGGCGGCGGCCATGGCGAAAAGGTAGATCGGGCCCATGGACCTTTTCAATCCCGGTTCGTTTGAAGTCTCTGCCATTTTTTTCACCTTTGTATTACATACATAAATTGTTTAACTTACAATTGTAAGACGATTGTAAGTATAAATCGTTTTCTAATAATGAAATAATTCATGAAATCACATTCAACCTGAGCTTGACACTTGATGTGGCTGATTCGTAGAGAGATCGTGGACATTGTCTATGCTGGACACGGCGGTGTCCAGCTGAACTAGTAGAAATTAAAGGTGTCCTCAACCTTAACTGGATTTGTGATAAAACAGATTAAGCTGAGGACGACTCAGCTTTGTTTGTTTATTCGCAATTCAGGCATAAGTTGAGGGCCCCCTTAATTTCTACCAATTATTATGAACGCTCCCGCGTCCAGCATTAATGCAATGATCAAACTTCCCTAATTCTGATGCGATCAAGTGTCGAAGTCAGGTGAAACGTAGCGGAAAACGCCCGTTTTCAGGCGTTTTCAATAAGGTTCAGGACCTTAGGAAGCAAGTGCCAAATTTTAAAACCAGTGAAATTTCGTCCGGTCAACTGTTGAACTCAGGATTCAACAAAGAGTCCGCTCATCCGTTGATTTTATATGCTTGGCACTTTAATTATCATGCCTACAGAATAAAGATACTTTTATTACAATTATCCGGTGCATATCAATGGCCCGAGGTAAGATTTGACATTTCTATAATAGATGGTCTACGAAAGTCAGTTGTGCCCCCCGCCCTAACAGATCGGTTCATGGCAGCGGCGGACCGCGCTCCCCGCACTGACCCGGGCAGGGGGTTCGTTGTCGTGCCCCGGGGTTGTCCTCCAGTCATGACGCGATGTCGCATCGCCGTTCCTGCAGGGACCTATCGGCGCACTGTGCGCCATCAGGCTATTGGAGGGATCACCGTTCCCCCTCATCTGTACTGATGGCAGAGGACATCACGTCCCCGGTCCTTAATATATTTTCCCCGGTCCCGAGGTCCGACCGCAAAGGATATGTCCCGCACCTGGCCATTACTCCCCCAGATGCGTGAGCTGTTCGAACCTGCGAGCGTGGCGATCATCGGCGCCTCCCCGGACCGGACCAAGGTGGGGAACATCATCCTTGGGAACATGATCGAATCGGGGTTTCAGGGCCCCCTGTACCCGGTGAACCCGCGCTACGAGGAGATCATGGGCTTGAGGTGCTACCCCCGCGTGACGGATGTGCCAGGGCCGGTGGAGATGGCCGTCATCGTCGTCCCGGCCAAGGCGGTCCTGCAGGTGACGGAGGAATGCGGCCAGAAGGGCGTTGGGGCCATCGTGGTCATCAGCGCCGGCTTCAAGGAGGTGGGGCTGGAGGGGGCCGTGCTCGAACGGAGGTTGGGCGAGCTGGCGCACCGGTACGGAATGCGGGTGCTCGGGCCGAACTGTCTCGGGCTGGTGAACACGCATCACCGCATGAACGCCACCTTTGCCAGGGAAGGCCCCCGGGAGGGAAACATCGCCATATCCTCCCAGTCCGGGGCGATATGCGTCGTCATCCTGGACTGGGCGGCGAACATCAACATCGGGTTCTCCAAATTCGTCAGCGTCGGGAACAAGCTGGACGTGGATGAGGGGCATCTTTTGGAATACCTCCGCGAGGACCCCTTCACTAAGGTCATCGGCATGTACATCGAGGGCACCGACCGCGGCCGGGAGTTCCTGCGCCAGGCGGAGCTCACCACGAGGGTGAAGCCGGTCATAGCCCTCAAGGCGGGGCGCACCAGCAGCGGCGCCAAGGCCGCCTCGTCCCACACAGGCGCCATGTCCGGGAGCGACAGGGTCTACGACGCGGCCATGAGGCAGGCCGGGGTGGTGAGGGTGGGGAACATCGAGGAGATGTTCGACCTGCTACAGGCCTTCTCGACCATGCCCCTGCCCCAGGGGGAGGGCGTGGCTATTGTCACCAACGCGGGCGGCCTAGGGGTCATGGCCGCGGACGCCTGCTCGGACAACGGTCTCACCCTGGCATCGTTCGAGCCGGCGACCGTTGAAAGGCTCAGGGAGGGGCTTCCGCCGGCGGCCAGCCTCTACAATCCCATCGACGTGGTGGGCGACGCCGACGCCGCCCGCTACGACCACGCCATCCGCACGGTGATGGCCGACCCCAACGTGGCCTGCGTCGTCGCCCTCCTCGCGCCCACTGACCTCGTGGACGTATCCTCCGTGGCCAGGACGCTCACGGCGTTCGCCGGCGCCTCGCCGAAGCCGATCGTCACCTCCTTCGTCGGGGGGAAGGAGATGCTGGCCTCGATCGAGATGCTCAAGGCCGCGGGGGTCCCCAACTATCCCTCCCCGGAGCGAGGGGTAAGGGCGTTGGCGGCCATGGTGGAGCACCGGCGCAACCTGGAGCGGGAGGAGCACCAGGCCGTCACGCCTGTGGAGGCGGACCGCGCGGCGGTGCGCGAGGTCATCACCGAGGTCCGCGCCGAAGGGCGCCTGCAGCTGAGCGAGAGCGAGGGCAAGCGCATTCTGAGGGCCTACGGCATCAGGACCCCGGAGGAGGGGATTGCGAAGGACCTGCCCTCGGCGCTCGCGCTCGCCGAGCGGATCGGGTACCCAGTGGCCATGAAGGTGGAGTCGCCGGACATCGCGCATAAGACCGACATCGGCGGCGTGGTCCTGGACATAGACGGTCCTGAGGAGCTCGAGCGCTCCTATCAGGTCATGCTCAGCCGGGTCCATGAGAAGCTTCCCAGGGCAAGGATAACGGGCGTATCCATCCAGAGGATGGTCCGGGGCAGGGAGGTCATCGTGGGCATGGTGAGGGACGACCAGTTCGGCCCCGTCGTCACGTTCGGGCTCGGCGGGATATTCGTGGAGATCCTGCGCGACGTCGCGCACGGGATAGCGCCCCTCGACCGCAACGACGCGGAGCGCATGGTGCGCTCCATCAAGGCCTATCCGATGCTCGCCGGGGCCAGGGGCAAGCGCCCCGGGGACATCCCCGCCCTGGTCGACGTCATCCTCAGGGTGTCGCAGATGGCCATGGAGTTCCCGGAGCTGGAGGAGCTGGAGATGAACCCCGTCATGGTGGGGGACGAGGGCATGGGAGTAACGGCGGTGGACGCGTTGGTCACTATCAAGGGGGAGCAGCAATGAGATCTCTTTATCTAGGGTCGGTGGTGGAGAAGTCCGGGAAGTCCATGGTCACCCTTGGGCTTGCGAGAAACTTCAAGGGCAGGGTGGGCTTCTTCAAGCCCTTCAAGGAACGCCTCATACGGGTGGGGGACCGGGTCATCGACCAGGACGCCTACCTGATGCGCAATGTGCTGGACCTGGAGCAGCCGGAGGAGGTGCTGTGCCCCTTCGCCTATGATATATTCAGGCCGACGCACATGGACGCCATCAAGGCCGCGTACGGGAGGGCGGCCTGCGACTGCGAGCTGATGCTCATAGAGGGCACCAGGGAGGTCACCACAGGCTACCTGAACGACGTGTCCGGGCTGGCGATCGCCGAGGCCATAGGCGCCGACCTGGTGCTCATCTCCACGCCGGAACCCGCCTCCCTGGACAAGATCGCCATGCTCTACAAGCTGAGCGCCAGCTACAAGATCGACGTCAAGGGCGTCGTCCTGAACAAGACGGACGACCTGTCGGTGGCGAACTTCCTGGAGAGCAAGGGGGTCAAGGTCCTGGGCTGCATCCCGCATATCCCGGAGATGACCTACTTCACGGTCAAGGAGGTGGCCGAGGCGCTGTCCGCCAACGTGCTGGTGGGCGAGGGGCACATGGACAGGACGGTGGAGGGCGTATTCATCGGGGCCATGACCCCGGAGACCGCCCTCAAGTACATGCGCCGGCACCGGCGCAAGGCCATCATCACCGGCGGGGACCGCTCGGACGTCCAGCTGGCCGCGCTCTCCACGGACACCTCCTGCCTCATACTGACCGGCGGCCTGTACCCGGCCAACCAGGTCGTGTCGAGGGCGTACGAGAGGGGGATCCCCATCCTGGTCACCAGGTATGACACCCTGGCCGCCTCGGAGATGGTGGAGCATCTCATCGCCCGCATCGAGCCAGAGGACACGGAGAAGGTCCGCCTGGTGGAGAAGGCCGTGCAGGACAATGTGGACCTGGAGACGGTCTTCGGGTAGGAGAGGTTAATATCATCCTCTGCGATGCGCAGGGCATGGTCAAGGAAGTAAGGGCCGCCCACATCCTGGTGGCCAATGAGGACAAGGCCAAGGAACTTCTCCAGATGATCAAGGGCGGCGCCGACTTCGCCGATCTGGCCAGGCGGCACTCCACCTGCCCCTCGGGCAGGAAGGGCGGGGACCTCGGCTGGTTCAAGAAGGGCATGATGGTCAAGGAGTTCGAGGACGCCGCGTTCTCCCACGCCAAGGGCGAGGTCGTCGGCCCCGTCAGGACCAAGTTCGGCTGGCACATCATCCAGGTGCAGGACCAGAGATAGGCCTAGTCCTCCAGCACCACCGTGCTGGAGCCGTCCTCCCTCTCCTGCACCCTGAGCACCGCGCCCACGCTGTCCTTGACATCGTCGATGTGCGTGATCAGCAGGATCTGCCGGAACTGCCGCTGCAGCTGCCCAAGCGTCTCCAGGATGCTGCGCTTGCGCGTCTGGTCCTGCGAGCCGAAGATCTCATCCAGCACCAGCAGGTTGATCTGGCTGCCGGAACGCTCCGTTATCATGCGGGAGATGGCCAGGCGGAGACAGAGGTTGGCCAGGTCGACCTCCCCGCCGGAGAACCTCTCCAGGCGGTGCTCCTCCCCCTGGTCGTACAGCCACATCTGGTAGTTGTCGTCCAGGCGCATGCCGCCGTACTTGCCCTCGGTCAGCTGGGAGAGCAGGTCGGAGGACGTCTCGGAGAGGGTGGGGACGATGCGGGAGATGATGCTCTCCTTGAACCCCCGCATCACCTGGGAGAGGCGGTTGAGCATCTCCTGCTCCGCCCTGAGCTCCGTATGTCTCGCCCGCATGCCCTCCAGCTCCTCGGCCCGTTGGCGGAGCGAGTCCAGCTCCGAGGCCAGCCGCCGCTCCTCCCCGTCCGCCCGGATGATTGCCTGCACCAGCGTCTCCTCCGCGCTCCGGGCCTCCTCGTACTCCCGCCGTCGGGCGGCGAGGGCCTCGGCGTCGAACGCGAGGGCGGCGCGCTCCTGGACCGCCTTGGCGAACTCCCCCTCCTCGAGGGCGATGGTCGCGGTGGCTTCCTCCCTCTCCCGGAGGGCGCCGGGGAGGCGTTCGAGCTTGACCTGGGCCCTGCTCAAGGAGAGGTGGTCGGCCTCCAGCTCGGCGGCCCTGCGCTTCGCCTCCTCGTGCGCCGCGGGATCGTACGCCACCTCCCCGATCGCCTCGAGCCGGCGCCGGAGCTCCCCGATCCCCTCGGTCACCTGGACATAAGAACGTTCGATCGCACGCGCCCGCTCTTCCAGCGAGGCCCTTTCCCGCGCCTGCCCGAGCAGGCGGTCCCGCCGGGCCTCCAGGGCCTCGCGGCGCTGCTCGACGCGCGCCCTCTGTTCCAGCAGCCCCTTCCGTACCTCCTCCTGATGGGCGATGCCCTTCTCCAGGGTACGCTGCTCCTCCTCGTACCGGCGGAGCAGCTCGATGTACTGCTGCCCCATCCGCCGGAGGCACACGGGGCAGTTGCTGTCCTCCCCCAGCGCCCGGACCTCCTCCGCCCTGCGCATGGCCTCGGCAAGCTGGAGCCGCAGCCGGTCCGCCTCCGCCCCGGCAAGCCTGTCCTGGGCGGAGACGGTGGAGGCCAGCTCGCGCACCTCCCTCAGGCTGGCCTCTACGGTGGCCAGACTGGTCTCCACGTCGGGCATGGCCGCCAACGCCTTGGCGGCCCGCTCCCGCTCCTCGTCCAGCGCCCTCAGCTCCTTTTCTCGCGCTTCAAGCTCCTCCTGCCCGCGCCGCCGCTGTAGATAGCTCTCCCGGAGCGCGGCATGCCGCTCCCCCTCCGCCCGGGCCTGTTGATATTCCCCTTCCCTCCGCTCCAGTTCGGGCAGGGAGGCGCGCAGCCCCTCCAGCTCCCTCACCTCGCCCTCGAGCCTGGCGAGCTGGGAGCGCCTGGCCTGCAGCCCCGCCCGGAGCCCGGTCATGCGCCTCTCCAGCATGGTGTCCTTCCGGTACCGCTCCTCCTCGCCCTCCCAGAGCGCCTTGGCCGTCCCGGTCCTCCCGCCGGCGGCCTGCCGCTCCGCCAGCAGCTTTGCGCGGCTTTCCCGGACAGCCTCCAGGGCCTCCCGGGCGCTCCGCTCCTCCTCGCGCAGGAGGCCGAGCCTGTCCCTGCCCTGGGCGTCGCGGAGCAGCCCCGAGAGCTGCTCCGCCTGCCCCCGGACCTCCTTCGCGTCCCGCTCCACCTCCTTGATGACATCATCCAGGGAATCGACCCCCAGCATGCGGAGCACCAGGGCCTTGCGTTCCGCTGGCCGCAGGTTGGCGAGGGCGTTCAGGTCCTTCTGTCGCGCGAACACGGAGGCGAAGAAGGCCCTGTGGTCCATGCCCAGCCTCGCCACGATGGCGTTGGTGACAACGGTGTCCCCCGTGGCGAGCAGCCTCCCGTTGACCTCCAGGGAGGCATCCACCTTGAGCCCCTTACCCTTCATGGCCCGCACCAGGCGGTAGGAGTCCTCTCCGAGGTCGAACTCGAGCACCACCGAACACTCTTCCCCCGGGGACGCGCCGTAGCTGATCACCCCCTCCTTGCCGTCCCTCACCACCGACCCCTCGTTCCCGAACAGCGCCCAGGTGACCGCCTCCAGGGCCGTCGTCTTCCCCGCGCCGTTGGGGCCGATGATGGCCACCACCCCGTCCGGGAACTCGATGCGGGCGTCCCGGAACTTGCGGTAGTTGCGCAGCTCCATGTAGCGCAGCCTCATCCCTCCCCCCTCCTCAGGTAGGCCAGGCCGCGGACGCGCAGCGCCTCCCTGTCCACGCCCTCCACCGGGACCTGCGATAGATAGGACTGGAACTCCTGCTCCAGGGAGCCGAGGGAGGCCGAGCGCCACTGCACCGCGGCGGGCCCCTGGGCGATGCCGAACTTGAGCTCCAGATGCACCGCCCTCTCCGCCATCGCCCGCAGGGCGTTGAGGTCCAGGCTCCGGTAGAGGGCGGCAGGCACATCCTCCACCACCAGCCGCACCACGGCCCCTTCCAGGTCCACCGAGGCCAGGGTCTCCGCGATCTCCTCCTGCAGCTCCCCCGCCCCCCTCCCCTTGGCCTGGATCGGGCCCAGCGCATACATCGGCCTGGTCTCCAGGCGCACGAACTCCCTCTTCCCTCTGTCGAGGTCCACCAGCAGGTACCCCTTTTCCTGGCCGGCCTCGGCGAAGGAGAGCCGCTCCAGGGAGCCGCTGTACCAGGCGTTCGCGGTGACCCGCTCCATCTCGTGGAAGTGCCCCATGGCGACGTAGTCCACGTCCAGATTGAGGAGGGAGGAGGGCAGGTTGAGCTCATTGGCCTCGCCCATGCTGTATCTGGTCAGCCCTTGGATGCCCGCGTGCACCATCCCTACCTCGAAGCGGGCGCGGCCGCGCCTCCACCCCTTCAAGGCCTCCATCATCCCCTCCCGGTCCTGATGGGGGAACGCCGTGACGGTGAGATCGCCAAGCTCGAGCCGGTGCATGCCCGGGGCGTAGAAGGGATGGACGCCGTCGATGTGCTCGAAGAGGCGGAACACGCTCCCCGTCTCCCGCAGCCTGGGGGTGGAGTGGTTGCCGGCGATCAGCACTATCGGTATCCCCTCCCGGGAGAGGCGGAGGAGCTGCTCCAGCACGACGGAGAGCGCGCGGTTGGATGGTCGGACCGAGTCGAACAGGTCTCCGGAGTGCAGCACCACGTCCGGGCGCTTGGCGATGAGCGAGTCGACCAGGCGTTCGAAGGCGCGGTACACGTCCACCTCCCGCTGGTTCATCCCCGTCTCCGGGTCCGTGCGGCGATAGGCGGTGAAGCCGACGTGCGTGTCGGCGACGTGCGCGATCCTCATCCGATGTGGTGTAGCGGGGGGCGCTTAAATAACCATTCGCCGGGGAGGGCCGAAAGTGGGCGCTCCCCCTGTTAGATGGGGAATGGTCACCCGTCCAAGGGCACCGCCGCTCCTTCCCCGCGAGGGGCTCAGAAGAACGTCTGCTCCGTGTCCCGCTTCACCTTGCTCCCCCTCTCCCCCGCCCGGGCGTTGGACTCCTCCACGCGCTCCTCGTAGAGATGGACCCGGCACGGGATGGCGAAGGGGGTGAACGGCGACGCTATCAGCGCCTCCCCAGGCATGAGCATCTGGACCTCGTTGTCGAGCATGGAGATGTCCTGCTTCGCCGAGTTCCGCAGGATGTCCCGGTCGCGCTTGTCCGCCAGCCCCAGGATGAAGAGGGTGTTGAACTGGGAAAGGACCTCCTCGCTGATGAGCTTAGGCTGCTGCGAAACGGCGCACAGCCCGACCTTGAACTTGCGCCCCTCCCGGGCTATCTGAGCGAACACCGTGCCCTTCGATTGCGCCAGCACGCGCTGCGCCTCCTCCATGGCGATGAGCACGGGCGGCGCCCGCTCGAACTTGGGCTTGTCGGAGTACATGGCCTTGTTGTGCTCGAACACCGCCCGGGCGAGGACGGTCGAGACCAGCAGCTCCTCGGCCTCGAACATGCCGGAGGTGTCGACGAGCACGGTCTTGCCGCCCTGCAGCGCCGCGATCACCGCCCTGGTCATGCTCAGGTTGCGGTCCGTGGTGACGAGGTCGAACTGGAATATGGAGTCGAGGCGGCGCTTGATGACGTTCACGGTGCCCTCGTGGAACCTCCCGTTGAGGTCGCTCACAATGGCCGCCACGCTCCTGTCCCGAAGCTCCTCCAGCCATCGCTCCCCGTACTTCCACTGGGACGCCTGCAGGCATTCCAGCTGCGCCCCGGAGAACTCGTAGAGGTTGGCGAGGTCCGGGATCTCGATCTCCGCGCTGGAGAGGTGGATGGAGCTGTGCGGGCCGTCCAGCCTGCGGGACGAGTATACGTCAAGGGCCTCGGGCGCCAGCTTGGAGTGCGTCAGCCCCTTCTTGCCCCGCTCCCCGCCGTCGAAGTACTCCCCGTGCGGGTCGAGGATGAGGAAGCCGCACCGCCTGGACTCCATGCACGCCAGGGCAAGCGACTTCATCAGGTTGCTCTTCCCCATGCCGGTCGTGGCGAATATCCCCACGTGGTGCGGGAAGGAGCGCGATGCCACGCCCACGCGGAAATCGAGCACGCGGTCCCCGGAGCGCAGCCTGCCGACCTCCACGTCCCCCATCATCGGCCTCAGGAAATCGTAGTCGCGCTGGTCCGCCCTGCGGACGGCGGAGAAGTGCCGGGGGATGGACTTGGCCTTGCGGTACTCCCCCTCCTTGAGGCAGCCCAGGGGCGTGCACACGCCCACCTTGTAGAGGTCCCCCTTGACGCGCTCGTAGTCGAGCCCGCCCCTGAGGGCGGCGCCCGCCTGCCGCTCCAGGTACCCCTCGTCCTCGAAATCGGCCCCGTAGAGCACGTCCATCGTCCGCACGAGGAAACGCGCCCCCTCCTCCTCGACGACGAGCATCTCCCCCACCTGGAGGTCCTCCGCCTCCCCGGTGCGGAAGCGCAGCTCCATGACCCTGTTCCCGAACACCCTGCCGATGTCGCCCATGTGCCCAGGCCATGCCCCGAAGGGGTCATAGTAGTTTCTCCGGGCACGGTGAAAATGATATCCGAGGAGGGCGTTACTCGGTCCGTGCGGCCTGACATCGTCGAGCTCCCGAGCGGTCCCTCCCTTCCCCGGCCAGGGCTACTGGTGGTCGGCGTCGGGGGGGCGGGGAGGCACATGGCCGCGCAGATGCCGGGGGAGCGGCTCACCATCTGCCAGGAAGGGGATACCGGCATCCCCGGGCAGCGCCAGGTGCTCCTCCGCAAGGGCGAGCTGGCGGTGGCCCGCACCAGTTCGGCGACCGCCCTGCACGTGTCTGACCTTCCCTGGAAGGCCCGGCTGGTGGACGCCATCGGCAGGCCGGATGTCATGCTCCTGTTCAGCGGCATGGGAGGGGAGACCGGAAGCTGCATCGCCCCCCTCATTGCCGAGCTGGCCCCCTTCACCACCCTTACCTTCGCCAGCGTCTGCCTCCCGTTCTCGGTGGAGGGGCCGAACCGGCGCTCGATGGCCCGGGAGGGGCTCACGCGGCTGAGGGGCGCGGCGCACCTGGTGGCGGTGTACGCGAACGACCCCCTGATCAGGCTGGCCCCGAACCTTCCCCTGGCCAAGGCCTTCAAGGTCATGGACCAGATCATGCTCGCCCTGCCCATCGACCTGAGCGAGTGTCTAACCACCGAGGCCATCCCCATGCTCAAGGGGGAACTGGGCCGCAGGGAGCTACGGGCGGGCATCGGCTACGGCATGGGCCTGGAGAAGGAGCGGCTGGCCGTGGAGGAGGCGCTGACCTCGCCCTGGTTCCCCTCCGAGGAGTTCCAGCCCGACTCCGCCCTCATGATCGTCTCCCAGGGGCGCCCGGACATCGGAGGGCTGGAGGACTGCGCGCGGGAGATGGCCGGCCGGCTGCCCGTACGGAAACTGCTCGTCTCCTCCCGGACGGACCCGTCCCTGGACCGGCGGGTCAGGGTGTCCCTGATGCTCGGCTACAGGTTCTGATCGGCGATCTCCTCCGGCGCTCCGGCGAACCTCACCAACGCGTAGGCCTCGATGAAATGGAGCTTTCCAGGAAGTACCACGGCGTGCAACGGCGGCCCCATGTCCTCGGCGAGCATCCTGTCCGGATAGCCGGCGGCGACCTTCTCGGTGCGGGAGCCGACCCGGGCGGCCGCGCAGATGAGGGTGCGGGCGGTAATCATCCCCATCCCCTTCGCCCTCTCCGCGTCCAGCAGCCATTGCACTGCCTGGTTGGCGGTCATGTACCGCCCCTCCTCCTCCCGGATGTCCAAAAGCACCAGCGTATGCAGCCCTCGGGCCCAGTTCTCGTAGATGTTCTCGTACGGGGAAAGGGGGGTGTACCCCGGCTCGGGGAACGGTATGGTCACCGTCCTCCCGAACTTGTACGGCTGAAGGCCGAGCGCGGAGGCGCAGGCGGTGAAGATGGAGACGCCGTGGAAGAGCTGCGTGGGTATCCCCTCCTCCATCGCCCTGATCCTAAGGTCCACGTGCGTGGTCGCGGCCATGGTATCCCCGGCGGTAACGAAGGCCACCCTCCCCCGCTTGGCCGCCTCGAGCACCGTCTCATCCTCCTCCACCTCCTTGCGGCAGAGGCGATGGACCTTCCTGCCTATCGCCCTCTCCAGGTCCTCGGGCGTGGAGTCGATGAGGTGGGACGTGTAGAACTCCCCGAACACCTGGTCGCATCCCCTCAGGGCGGTCAGCGCCCTGGCGCTCAGGTCGTCCACCCCTCCCAGCCCTAAACCAACAAATAGCAATTCTCCCATGGCATCACCGTGCGCTCCCTTTGCGTCAGGGTCCGGAGGGGGGAAGGAGAGTCCGTCCGTAAAAAGCTTTTAGAGAAAGGACTGCTGGACCGGGCGCTGCACGTCGACAGGGACGACGATCATATCTACCTCCCGGTCCTCGCCGCGCCGGAGGGCATGGAGACCGAGGAGCGGGACTTCAAGGAAAGAACAAGGGGGGAGAGGGACTACAAGGTCCTGGCCGATGTCCCGGAAGGGCTGAGGGCGCTGCTCCCCACCTCCTTCGACATCCTGGGGGACATAGCGGTCATCCGCCTGCCGGAGGAGCTCCTCCCCCACGCCTCCCAGGTGGGCGAGGCCCTGCTCCGGGCGTCCCCGCGCCTGCGATCGGCGTTCCTGGACCGCGGGGTCGTCGGGGAGTTCCGCGTGCTGGACCTCGAGGTCATCGCCGGGGAGGACGCGAGCGCGACGGTGCACGTGGAGCACGGGCTGCGCTTCAAGGTCGATCCGCGGCGGGCGTACTTCAACCCCCGGCTCGCCACCGAGCGGCGGCGGGTGGCGGCGCTGGTCAAGCCCGGCGAGACGGTGGTCGACATGTTCGCTGGCGTGGGGCCGTTCGCCATCATGATCGCCAAGCTCGCCCGGCCCGGCGTCGTCTACGCCATCGACCTCAACCCCGCCGCGGTGGAGCTGATGCGCGAGAACGTCGCCCTGAACAAGGTGGACACCGTGGTGCCCTTGCAGGGGGACGCCCGGCAATGGGTGTTCGACCTGCCGTGCGCGGACCGGGTCATCATGAACCTCCCGCACTCAGCCGTCGACTTCTTCGCCGACGCCCTCACCCGGCTGAACCTGGGAGGGACGATGCACCTCTACCACATCTGCGACCGGGGCGACTTCCAGGGGGTCCTGGACGACCTCGTGCTGAAGGCGAACGGCATGGGCGTGCGGCTGGAGGTGCTCAGGGGCGAGGAGCTCAGGACCTACTCGCCCACGGCCTCTGTCTTCTCCGCCGACCTACTGCTCTCCGGATGGCTCTAGCGTGATGCCCGCCTGGTCCTGGTAGTTCCCGCTGCGCCGCTCGTACGTGCGCTCCACGGGGGAGCGCATGTGCTCAAGCACCATCTGCACCATCCGGCTTCCGATGGGCAGGTCGACCGGGGCGGAGGAGGCGTTGAGCCCGCTGAAGGTCAGTGTCCCGTGGAAGCCCGCGTCCACCTTGCCCAGCCCCATGAGCAGCCCCTTCCTCAACCATGATGTCCGGGCCCATAGCTGCGCCGCCAGGTCTGAAGGGAGCTCCACCCTCTCCACGGTGGAGACGAAGAAGAGCCTCCCAGGCGGGATGACGAGCGTGCCCGAGGTGACGCTTTCCTCCCCCTCCAACCTCGCCTCGGCCACCCGCAGGTCGTAGCCGTTGGGGGTCAGGCACTCCAGCATGAAGTCGGTGATCACCAGGGAACCATCCCTGAGGCGAGCCTCTATCTCATGGTCGGGGACCAGGCACATGGATGCCCGTAGGCCGTCGGAACGGTTAGAGGTTGCGCTTACGCTCTCCCTGACGGAACGAGGGCGGTGGAGGGGCCGCATCCCTGGAGAAGGGGACGGCCCCACCGCCCCCGGCAGGTCACGCCCGTCGCGCCCTCCTATGGCCATGCGTTCCCATGAACTGCGAGGCCGACGCCCCTCCTGAGCCACGCGGAGGCATCCTGGAGGCGCCTGGGCATCGCCCCCTCTCCTAAGGGGCGTTTCCTCCGGTGCTCCTTCCCTTCCAGGCGGACCCTGGGACAATCAACATTTATCCTTCCAAGCCGATGAGGGAACGGTATGGACCACATCGTTTACTTGGACAAGGCCGCCGGCGCCCTGGAGGCGATGCGCCAGGGCAAGAAGACAATGGTCGGCCGGGCGTTCAACGGGCGCCGCTCCCCCTATGGCAAGGTCAAGGTGGGCGACATGCTCTACTTCACCGAGAACGATGGGCGGCAGATCATCTACGGTCGGGGGAGGGTGACCGAGGTCTACGACTCCCCCAAGCTCGGCCACGAGGAGAGCGTGGAGATCTTGGAAAGGTACCGCCGTTCGCTCTGGCTCTCCGAAAGGCAGTTCCTCAAGATGGCCGGGAGACGCTACCTGGTCCTGGTCTGGGTGGACCGGTTCGAGGAGGTTCCGCCCTTCCGCTTCACCCGCCGCGACTTCCATACCCTGGACGATTGGATCCCCGTCGGGGACGTCAACCTGGCGCGCAAGGAAGGGCCGGTCCCAACGCCGAGATGACGCGGCGAGGCCGCGGCTCCCGCTGAGGGACCGGCTACTCGGTCCCAGCCCCGGGCAGGGCCGATGTGCTCTGGCGTTCCCCGATCCCTAAGCGGGCGCGGTCCTCCAGGCTCAGAACATGTCCAGGGAGCCTCGCCTCAGGGCAAGTCGTTCGAACACCTCGAAGAGCAGGTATGCCAGGACGTAGAACGCAGCCCCCATGGCAAGCATGACGATGAGGAGATGGGACACGTCCGCCAGCCCGGCGCCCATGGCCACACGCCGCACCGCCTCCACCCCGTAGGTGAGCGGGAAGGCGTAGGAGGCCGGCTGGAGCCACCCCGGCAGGTACGCTATCGGGAAGTTCACCCCGCAAAGGAGCAGGCCCAGGTAGAGCACGATGGAGCCGAGGACCATGGACGAGCGGAGGTAGACGCCGACGCTGCCGATGACCATGCCGAACCCGACCATGGCGAAGCAGGTGACCACCAGGACCGTCGCGAGGGTCAGGGGGTCCGCGCCCGACAGGTCCACTCCGAAGAGCCAGGAGGAGAGGAGCAGGGAGACCGTGACGGTGAACAGCCCTATTACGGATTGATACGCCCCCTTCCCCAGGAAGACATAGTACATGCGGGTCGGGGTGCCCAGAATGCTGGCCATGGTCCCGATATGCTTCTCCGACCCCGCCGCCATCGTCACGCCGTACACCGCCGCATAGGTGAGCGAGGACACCGCGTTGCCCAGGGCCACGTAGGCCGGCCCGGCCGCGGGGTCGCCGGCGAAATCGCTCACTAGCACGAAGAACCACATCTGGAAGAGGGCGGTGGAAAAGATCTGGATGAGCCACAGCACCGGGCCTACCACCGCGAACTGCGAGCGCATGGCCACCAGGGCCGATGCCTTGATCCCCGTCACGTTCCGCATCATGTCAGTACCTCACCAGCGTGCCGTTCACCTTGGCCCTCCCCTCCAGGAAGGAGAAGAGCCAGAGGGAGACCAGAAGGAAGACGAGGGTCGTGAGCGCCGTCAGCCCCAGCGCGCCCATGTATCCCAGGCCGAGCGGGTCGTACCCGGGCAGGGAGGCGATCTTCAGCGCCTCCGCCCCCCATGTGGCCGGGAGGGCGTACGAGAACGGCCTGGACCATTCCGGCAGGACCACGAGCGGGAACATCGCCCCCGAGAGGACGTAGATCGGGTACTCGAGCATCTGGAAGAGGGCGGAGGAGGCCCGCGTGACCACGTAGAAGGCCCCGAAGACCATGCCTAGCACGGCCAGGGAGAGGAGCGTCGCCGCCAGGGCCACCAGGAAGCCGAGGGGGTCCCGCACGGTGACGTCGATGCCGAAGGCGAACTTGGCCACGAGGAAGACGGCCAGCGCGTTCAGCAGCCCGAGGAAGGCGTTCCAAAGGCATCGGCCGAACACCACGGACGACAGGGGGGCGGGGGTGACCATGATCGCCTCCAGCGTGCCGTTCATCCGGTCGTACCCGATGGACCAGCTGCTGCTGTGGATGGTGTTCCCCCACATGCCCAGCACCCCTCCCCCCAGCACGGCGTAGAGCATCAGGTCCCCCCCGGTGTGCCTGAACAGGAATAAGGTGACCGTGGTGAAGATGAAGGGGGCGATGATGCTCGGGATCACCCACTGGGGGTCTACGAAGAAATGGATGGCCTGCTGCTTGAGGGCGGCCTTCATGGCCCGGACGCTCATCATCTCCCGTTCACCAGCTTGATGTAGGCGTCCTCGAGCGTGGGCTGGTCCACCCGGATGCTGATCACCCTGCGGCTCTCCAGCATGGCCGCGACGGTGGGGATGAGCCCGGGGGCGTTGGCCACGACGATCCTGGCCCGCTGCCGCCCCTCGAGGTGCTCCACCGAGACCGCGGACACGCCGGGCAGATCGGCCAGCTCCCGCCGCTGGGCCTCCCCGAGTTCCCGGGCCTCGACCTCGATGATCGAGTCGTTGCGGACCGCCTCCTTCATGGAGTACGGGGAGCCGAGGGCCTTGATGCGCCCCTCGGAGATGATGGCAAGGCGATCGCAGAGCTCGTCCGCCTCGAACATGTAATGGGTGGTGAGCAGGATGGTAACGCCCTCCTCGGACAGGTGGCGGATCAGCGCCCTGGTCTCCCTGGATATCTCCGGGTCGAGGCCGAGCGTGGGCTCATCCAGGAATAGGACCTCCGGTTCGTTCACCAGCCCGCGGGCGAGGTGCAGGCGCTGCTTCATGCCCCGGGAGTACTCCTCCACCCGGACGTCCGCCGCCTCGGTGAGCCCAACGATCTCGAGCAGGTTGGTGATCCTCCTTCGCTTCTCCTCCCGCGGGACGTGGTACATGTCCGAGAAGAACTCAAGGTTCTGGCGGCCGGTGAGCCGGAAGTACAGCCCGCGCTCGCCCCCCGAGACCAGGTTGATCCTCGACCTGAGCTTCCCGGCGTCCCTGACCACGTCCAGCCCCAGGACGGTGGCCTTGCCGGAGGTGGGGATAAGCAGGGTCGAGAGCATCTTGACCGTGGTCGTCTTCCCCGCGCCGTTCGGGCCCAGGAGCCCGAAGATCTCCCCCCGGCGAACGTTGAAGGTGACGTTGTCCACGGCCAGCTTCTCCCTTCCCCCGTCCCCGAAGAGCCTGAAGGCCGCAGGATACACCTTGGTGAGCCCCTCGGCCTCGATGACCGCCTCCCCGTCGCTCATGACGGTGGCGCAACGCCCTCGCGATTATAATGAGGTTACGCCGTCAGCTTCCTCAGCACGGTCTGGAGGATGCCGCCGTTGCGGAGGTATTCCACCTCCACCGGGGTGTCTATGCGGACGATCGCGTTGAACTCGATGCCCTTCCCTCCCTTCCGCGCGGTCACCTTGGCGAGCGCCCTGGGCTTGAACTCGAGCTCCACGTCGAACTCCTCGGTGCCATCGAGGCCGAGCGAGCGGACGCCCTGCCCGGGCTCGAACTGGAGCGGGATGACCCCCATGCCCACCAGGTTGCTGCGGTGGATGCGCTCAAAGGACTCGGCGATGACAGCCCTGACGCCGAGGAGGTACGGCCCCTTCGCCGCCCAGTCCCGGGAGCTCCCCGTCCCGTACTCCTTCCCGGCCAGTATGATGAGGGGCACGCCCCTCCGCCTATACTCCTCGCAGGCGGAGTGGATGTCCATCGGCGTCCCATCCGGCTGCAGCGTCGTGTATCCGCCCTCCCTTCCGCCCGCCAGCTCGTTCCTCAGCCTGGGATTGGCGAACGTCCCGCGCACCATGACCTCATGGTTGCCGCGGCGCGCCCCATAGGAGTTGAAGGCATCCTCCCCAACCCCCAGGGAGATGAGGTACTGGCCGGCGACGCTGTCCGCCGGAATCTCCCCCGCCGGGGAGATGTGATCGGTCGTGATGCTGTCCCCCAGCACCGCCAAGGCCCGGGCCCCTCGGATCGGCGCCGGCCCCCCCGCCTCCTCGGCCATGCCGTCGAAGAAGGGGACCTTGCGGATGTACGTGGAGGCGGGGTCCCAGGCGAACGTCTCCCCCCTGGGGGCGGGGACGCCGTCCCACAGCTCGCTCCCCTGGAAGACGGTCGAGTAGGCCTTCCGGTACATGGCCGGGGTGACCTTCCGCAGCGCCGCCTTGACCTCCTTCGCCGTCGGCCAGAGGTCCCTCAGGAACACCGGCCTACCGTTCGGGTCCACGCCCAGCGGCTCATGCTCCAGGTCCAGGTCGACCGTTCCGGCGAGGGCGTAGGCCACCACCAGCGGCGGGGAGGCCAGGTAGTTCGCCTTGGCGTGCGGCGAGATGCGGCCCTCGAAGTTGCGGTTGCCCGAGAGCACCGCCGCCACCGTGAGGCGGTTGGCCTCGATGTCCTCGGCCAGTTCCTGCCGGATCGGGCCGGAGTTGCCGATGCACGTCATGCACCCGTACCCCACGACGTGGAACCCCAGGGCCTCCAGGTAGGGAAGGAGGCCGGCCTTCTCAAGATAGGCCGTCACCGCCTTGCTCCCCGGGGCCAGGGACGTCTTCACGTTGGGGTGGGGGCGCAATCCTCTCTCCACCGCCCTCTTGGCGAGGAGCCCGGCGGCCATCATCACGGACGGGTTGGAGGTGTTGGTGCACGAAGTTATCGAGGCGATGAGGACGTCCCCGTCCCTAAGCAGCCTGCCTTGGCGCTGCCCTCCCTGCCTTGCCATCATCTCCTGGAACCCCTCCTTCATCCGGGCCAGCTCGATGCGGTCCTGGGGGCGCTTTGGCCCGGCCAGGCACGGCCTCACCGTCCTGAGGTCCAGCTCGAGATGGTCACTATACGCGGGGCTCTGCCCCTCGTAGAAGAGCCCCTGCTCCCTGCAGTACCGCTCCACGAGCTCGCAGAGGCGCTCCCGCCCGGTCTGCTTGAGATAGGCGATGGTCACCTCGTCCACCGGAAAGAAGCCCATGGTCGCGCCGTACTCCGGGGCCATGTTCGCCAACGTCGCGCGGTCCGGGAGCGACAGCCCCTTGATGCCAGGTCCGTAGAACTCCACGAACTTGCCCACCACGCCCTTCCTCCGCAGCATCTCCACCGCGGTCAGCACCATGTCGGTGGCGGTGACCCCCGGCCCCAGCTTCCCGGTGAGCCTGAAGCCCACCACCTGCGGCAATGGCATGTAACAGGGCTGGCCGAGCATGACCGCCTCCGCCTCTATGCCCCCCACGCCCCACCCTAGCACGCCGAGGGCGTTCACCTGGGTAGTGTGGGAATCGGTCCCGAAGACCGAATCGGGGAACGCCACGCCGTCCCGGCTCGCGACCACGGACGCCAGGCATTCCAGGTTCACCTGGTGGATGATGCCGTTCGCTGGCGGGACCACCCTCAGGTTGTTGAAGGAGCCCTGGGCCCACTTGAGGAGCGAGTACCGCTCCAGGTTCCGCTCCATCTCCTTCCGCTCGTTGAGTTCCCGCGCATAGCACGTCCCGTGGTAATCGGTCTGGACCGAGTGATCGATGATCAGGTCCACCGGGACCAGGGGATTGATGCGCGAGGGGTTCCCGCCCATTCCCCTGACGGCATCGCGCATGGCGGCCAGGTCCACGACGCATGGCACGCCCGTGAAGTCCTGCAGGACCACCCTGGCCGGAAGGAAGGGGATGTCCACCTCGGCGTTCCCGGCAGGGGTCCAGGCGAGCAGATGTTCCACATCCTCCTTGGTCACCAGCGCCCCGTCCTCCTGGCGGAGGAGGGACTCCAGGAGCACCTTTATGGAGAACGGAAGGCGGTCGGTCGAAGCCCCCAGCTTCTTCAAGGAATAATAGCTCAGGGGGCCGTCTTTAAGCTCGAGAACGCTCTTGGTGTGGAAGGAGTCCGATGTCATTGCCATCCCGCTCGGATGGCAGTAAGCGCGCGCGTCCTTAAAACATTGCGGGAACGAAGGGGAGGGAAAGGCTATTATCGTATCAGGGGGCTCTCCCGATTGGATGACCCATCCAACCGAGGGGGCCCAGGACGATTCCGAGGGGAACTACGCGAGGCACGTGGCGATGCTGCGGGCGCAGATGGAAAGGGGGATCGTAGGCGGTAACAGGGAATGCCCCTATTTTCCATGCCATCATCCCGACCAGGACTGCACCTTCTGCTTCTGCCCCCTGTACCCCTGCGGGGACCCGCTCTTGGGGGAGTACGTGGTATCCCAGCGCACGGGCGGGCAGGTCTGGTCCTGCCAGCAGTGCCTCTGGGTGCATAGGGGGGACGTGGCCGCCTCCCTCTACGCCCTCATGCCGGAGCTAGGGCCGGAGGGGTTGGACCAGGGGACGCGGGAAAGGCTCAAGGGCGAACTCGAGGGGAAGCATCGCCGGAGGGCCAAGGCGATCATGGTCCTGGGGGCGACCTCCGGGGCCGGGAAGTCCCTCATGGTCGCCGCGCTCTGCCGCGCCCTGCGCAACCGAGGCCTCACCGTCGCCCCCTTCAAATCCCAGAACATGTCGCTCAACTCGGTGGTCACGGAACAGGGGGAGGAGATCGCCCGCATCCAGGAGCTCCAGGCCCGGGCGGCCGGCACCCGGCCCAGGGGGGAACTCAACCCCATCCTCCTGAAGCCCAAGGGCGGGGTCACCTCCCAGATCATCGTGGAGGGAAGGCCGTACAAGGATTGTACGGTGCAGGAGTACTATTCCGACTTCGTCCGCAACGAGGCCCCAGCCATCATATCCCGCAATCTGGAGCGCTTGCTGCGATCGAACGACGTAGTGGTCATCGAGGGCGCGGGCTCCCCCGCGGAGATCAACCTACGGGGAAGGGACGTGGCCAACATGTACGTGGCCAAGCTGGTCCATGCGGACTGTCTCCTGGTGGTCAACGTCGAGCGGGGGGGCGCCTTCGCCTACGCGGTGGGGACCCTCGCCCTCCTGGACGAGGAGGAGAGGCGCCTCTTCAAGGGGGTGATCATCAACAACATGTGCCCCGGCGGCGGGTCCCTCGGGCCGGCCCTCGAGATCATCCACACGCTGACAGGGGTGCCCGTGATCGGAGAGGTCCCCCACGTCCCGGACCTCTACCTCCCGATGGAGGACTCGATGGACCTGGACCATCGGGAGGAGGGGGAGGGCGGCACGGTCATAGCCGTCGTCCGGCTGCCGATGATCTCCAACTTCACCGACCTCGACGCGCTGGCCCTGGAGGAGGGGGTCAGGGTGGCATACGTCCGCTCCCCGGCCGAGCTGGAAGGGGCGGACGCCATCGTCCTTCCCGGGACCAAGAACACGGTGCAGGACCTGCTCTGGCTCCACAGGTCGGGGATGGCCGCGGCCATCAAGGAAAGGGCGGGGAAGGTGCCAATACTCGGCATATGCGGCGGGTACCAGATGCTCGGCAGGACCATCTCGGACGTCCGGGGGCTGGAGGGCGGGGCCCCCAGCGAGGTCGAGGGCCTCGGGCTGTTGGACGCCGCCACGGTCTTCGACGCCTACGCCAAGCGGACGGTGCAGGTGACCGGCTCCCTCGCGGAGGGCGGGGGCGAGGTGAGGGGGTACGAGATCCACATGGGGCGGACGGAGGGCCGCTCCCCCCCGCTCTTCCTGCTGGCGCCGGACGGGCGCGGGGAGGGGGCCTGGGACAGGGAACGGAAGGTCATGGGGACGTACCTCCACGGGGCCTTCGACCTCCCGGCCTTCCGCAGGCTCTTCCTCTCGCAGGCGGGCCGGAAGGATGCCGTTCCCGGGCCGCCAGGGGACCACGACGCGCAGGTCGAGGCCTCGCTGGACCGCCTGGCGTTCGAGGTGGAGGGGCATCTGGACCTGGATGCCCTGCTCGGGGGTGATGCCCGTGACGGGTAAGGTCATGTTCCAGGGGGTCACCTCCGGCGCGGGGAAGACGACCCTGACCGCGGCGCTGTGCCGCCATCTCGCCCTGCAAGGCCGGGAGGTCGTCCCGTTCAAAGCCCAGAACGTCTCCCTCAACTCCTTCGTCACCGCGGACGGGAGGGAGATCGCCATCGCCCAGGCGTACCAGGCGTGGGCCTGCGGGCTGGAGCCTGAGGTCGATATGAACCCCGTGCTGGTCAAGCCGAAGGGGAACGGGCAATGCCAGATCATGCTGGAAGGCAGGCCCTGGCGGGACCTGGGGCCGGGAGAGGGCGGTCCGGAGATCATCGAGGGGCTGCGCGCACACATCCTGGAGGCCTTCCACCGCACCGCCCTCGGCAGGGACGCCGTGGTGCTGGAGGGCATGGGCTCCCCCGTGGAGATGAACCTGAAGGAGAGGGACGTGGCCAACATGTGGCTGGCCAAGGCGGTGCGTTCGCCGGTGGTGCTGGTCGCGGACATTGAACAGGGAGGGGCGTTCGCAGGCCTCTACGGCACGTACCTCCTGTTCGACGAGGAGGAGAGGGACCTCCTGAGGGGGTTCATCATCAACCGCTTCCGGGGCGACGCCTCGATCCTGAGGACCGGCATCGAGGAGCTGGAATCGCGCATGGAGGTCCCCTGCCTGGGGGTGCTCCCCCTGGTCCGCTTCGCCTCTCCGGCCGAGGACTCCCTCAGCCTTTCTGGCGGGGTCGGCGGGAGGAAGGGGGACGACGTGCGCCGATTCTGGATGAAGGAGCTCGACCGGCTGCTGGAGGAATGGAAGGGAGCTTGGGATGTGAACAGGCTCGAGGCCCTCGGCCTCCGGCCGTAGGGCCATTCAAAGGCGCTTGCCGCACCTTGGGCAGTACTGAGCCCCCGAATCATATAAGGCGCCGCAGTTCCAGCATCTGCTTCCCTGCTGTGGGGGCTGCTGATAGGGCTGACCGGCACCTCCATAGTAGGGCGGAACGTACTGCGGCCTTTCCTCATATTTCATGAGGAAATAGATCAGAGCAGCTGGCCAACAGAGCAATAGCAGGACGATGACAATCAACCAACTGCCGGTGAACTCCTTGCTCATGATACCCCTCGATGTGGTATCCAATGCCAATGAACGATATTTATTCATTTCCCATTATTTCCACCCTCTAGGTCCGCAGACTCCCTGACGCATCTGGGGAAGGCGGCGCGAACGGGGCACCCTTGGCACCGGGAGAAGGCCCTCCTTCCCTTGAAGTACTCAAAACTGACGATTACCGCTCCGATGAAGGAATAGAGCAATATCCTAAGCTCGGAAGGGCAGGCGATCGCGGAATAGAGGGCCGCGGCCAAGCTGCTCCCCAAGAGGACGTTGAGAACGGTCCTCATCCTGCCACGGGAGGAGGCGAACCTCAGGAGCTGCACCGCGAACAGAGCGAGGGAGAGGACGAAGGAGGGCATGAATCCAGGTCGCACCCACGCAAGCGCTAGGAACACCCCCAGGGCCACAGGGTAGATGGTGGCGCAGCCCCTGCAGACCTTCCGCCCTCCGATCTCAATGAAATGATCGTCGTACCTGCCGCAAAGAGGATGGTGGGCCAAAAGGATCGGCTCCCTCCGGAGCTCATCGAAGAGCTTGGTCACCCATCAACCACCATAGGGTATAGCGGCCCCTCACGGATAAAAGGCCACTGCCAAGGGCTTTATATTTGGATGATATATCCAATCTAGTTGGATAATACATCCAATACTGCTGAAAGGGATACACCATGAACAGAAAGGGAATCGTCGCTGTATTACTGGTCATAGCCCTGGTGGCCGTAGGGACCATAGTCGTTCTGGGAATGAACCCCTCCGATGAAGGGGAGGAGGGGCCGGTGACCGTGATCGATGCCGCTGGAAGGGCTGTCACTACCTCTGAGGCGCCGAAGCGCATCGTATCCTGTTCCCCCTCCTTGACCGAGATCGTGTACGCCTTGGGCATCGGCGACCGGCTGGTGGCCGTGACGGACTACTGCGATTGGCCGGAGGACGTGGTCGCAAGGAAGGCCAACGGCTCCTTGGTCTCGATCGGAGGGTATTTCACTCCGAGCGGAGAGGCGGTCATCGCCGCTGAAGGGGACCTCATATTGATCGATAAGGGCGTACAGGCCCAGATGGATATGGTCTCCCAGTTGGAGGCCTCCGAACAGAGGTACATAGTGCTCGAGAAGGGGACCACCTTCGACGAGATCTATGCGGCCATAAGTATGATCGGGGAGATATGCTGGGCCGAGGAGGAGGCCGAGGCCCTCATCGATTCCATGAAGGGGCGCCTCGCCGCTATCGAGGAGGCACTGGGAGATGCCGAGGACATCCCCTCCCTGGTCTTCGCCGTCTGGCTCGACCCCGTCTATCTGAGCGGCAACGGCACCTTCACCCAGGACGTGATCCTCCACGCCCAGGGGGAGAACGTCTACTCCAACATGACCGGATGGCCAGAGGTCAGTATCGAGTCATTGCTCGTTCAGGACCCGGAATATCTGTTGGTCTCCATGATGCAACTGCCAACTCCAGGGGAGGAGATCATCTCCGGGCTGGAGAACGATACGATGTGGGCTGAGGTCTCCGCGGTGAGGGACGGCAACGTCTACATCTTCACCGGCCAGGCCGACAACGTGTTCTGCCGCCCCGGGCCCCGGATGGTCGATGCCGTGGAACTGATGGCCAAGATATTGCATCCCGAGGTGTTCGACGCGGCCCTCCCGCATGTGATCGGGAACGACTACACCGATTGGGTGACCAGCGCTCCGGTCGGTGAGGCGGTCACCGGGTCCGAGGTGAACAACCTTGCCCTCATAGGGCTGATACAGGCCAGGACAGACCAGGTCCCATTGCCGTGATGAGGGCGCAGATATAATAATGGCCGTGTGCTATGGGAAGCAACCCAGCCCGAGGCTGACGCGATACGCCAGCCTCGGGGTAAAGGATCCGAGGGACAGATGATGGACGGAACCAAACATGACCGGGCGAAGTTCAAGCTGGCGCTCATCCTGGGGCTGGGATCGGTCAGCCTGATCGTGCTCTTCATCCTCTCCCTCACCACCGGGGTGATGGACATCTCGTTCGGGGAGGCCATGACGGGCGTGTGGAACCTCATACGGAACGGCGGGGTGCACCAGAACACCCAGGAGCTGGTCCTGTGGCAGCTCCGCATCCCCAGGGCGTTGGGGGTGATCGCAGTGGGCGTCGGGCTCTCGGTGGCCGGGGCGGTCATGCAGGCGCTGATACGGAACCCGCTGGTCGACCCTTACATAACCGGGGTATCGTCCGGGGCCGCCCTCGGGGTGACATTGGCCGTCCTGGGCGGGGTGACCTTCGTGGGCATGACCGCCTACATGGCCCCGCTGATGGCCTTCATCGGCGCGATCACGGCCTTCCTCCTCACCATGCTGCTGGCCGAGGCGGCCGGGGGAAGGTCCATAAGCTACGTCCTCGGCGGGGTCATTGTCGGCATCGCCCTGCAGTCCGGGACCACGCTCCTGATGTACTACAACACCGACCGCCTGCATGGGGTACTCTTCTGGCTGTTCGGCTCCTTCGCCTATCTTGATTGGAATTCTGTGCTCCTCATAGTGATCGGCGTGGCCGTCCTGTCGGCCATCATGCTTATTTACGCTAAAGAGCTCAACGTCATCCTTCTCGGGGACGAGCAGGCGAAGCAGCTTGGGATGGATGTCAAGCGCTTCAAGACCTTCATGTTCGTTCTGGTGTCCGCCCTGACCGCGGTGTGCGTGGCCTTCACCGGCGTCATCGGCTTCGTCGGGCTCATCGTCCCGCACCTGGTCCGCATGGTCGTCGGGGGCGACCACCGACTGTTGCTCCCGGCCTCCATGATGCTCGGGGCGAACGTCCTGTTGGTGGCCGACATCGTATGCAAGACCGCGGTGGCCCCCTCG
>JAJFUR010000052.1 GCA_021372335.1 Methanobacteriota archaeon | reverse complement strand
CCTGGGGCTGGGGGTGGCCCTGCTGATCGAGCTGCACGCAGCGCTTCGCAAAGGAATGGGGGCCTCCGCCCTCAGGCCTGCCCTGGCGTTCCTGGGCGGAGGGGCGCTCAGCCTCCTCACCATAGCGCCCCTGCTGCTCAGCTCCCGCTCCTTCCTGGATTACATAGTGAGAAGGGGGACCTACTCGTCCGTGGGCGGGATGAACGCCTGGTTCGCCGCCCCGTTGCTTAGCGGAGGGGACGGCACGGGCGGGGCAGGCAGCGGGGTGCCGTTCAACACGATCCTCCTGCTTCTGGGGATCGCGCTCGCGCTCCTCGTGGCGTACCTTGTGCTCAGGAAGGGGTGCGAGGGTGAACGGCCATTGCTTCTCTCCACGGCCGTCCTAACCGTGGTGATGGTCACCCAGGCGGTCACGAACCCGCAGCACCTCCTCTGGCTCTTCCCGTTCCTGGTCCTGCTCTCGCCCACGCACCCCCGCATGCTCCCCAAGATGTATGCCCTCTCCATCCTGGGCCTGCTCTATCTCCTCTGCCTGCAGTCGGGGTTCGTCTTCCTTTATCCGCTCGCGCAGTTCACTGGGCTGGTCTCGGTGGAGGCGCTGAACCAGGGGATCGAGGTGTTCTTCATTGGGACGGGGGGGATAAGGGAACTGGTCCTGAGCGTCCTGGGCGGCGCCGGGTTCCTTGTTCTCCTGACAGTGCCCCTGCCCCCTCGGTTGGACCTCATGGACCGCGCTCTCGCAAGGATCGCCTTAGGGAGGGAGGGCGATGAGGGCTGAGGCGATCGTGGGCGTGCTCGTGGCGGCCCTGTTCGTGTCCTCGGCCCTCATGACCTATGGAGGCCCCCAAGGCGCCCCCGTCTTGGAGGTGGACGGGTCGGACGGAGCCTTCCACGTTACCTATTCTATGCCATCCTCGGCCCATGGGTACCAGGCGACGATCGTGGCCGTGCCCGTGGTGAAATGCAGGGCCGACGACGTATACGTGCTCATGTCTGGCCAAGGCGGGCGGTCCGAGAGCGCCCCGGCCAACATCCAGGGGCTCGTCGATCATCTCTCCGCCGAGCTGAGGAACATCCGTTCGTCCTCAAGGGTCGTACTGCTCGACGAGGCCGACCTCGGCCGCTACCTGGCCTCGGGCAATGGCACCTTGGTCATCTCCAGCTCCATCGAGGAGGGCATGGCCGGGGCGGTGGAGGCCTGGGTCAGGGAGGGAGGGGTCCTGGTGGCCATCGGTCCCTACGGCATCCCGTTCAACGGCCAGGAGGGCTCCCTGGCCATCAGCTTCCTGCCTTTCGTATTTGATGGGGCGCTCGAAGGGACGACGGCCTACGACATGGGGCTGAGGACCGTCTGTCCTTCGTACGCCCCCTCCACCGCCGATATCGTCGCCTCCTCCGGCTCCCTCCTCGGGTACGCGTCCGGGGACGGGGCGTCCAACACCATGGGCGTGGTCCCCCTCGGACTGGGGCGCGTGCTGGTTATGGGCGGCCCCATCGAACCCCCCTTCCTGGCCAGCATGGAGGATGTATTCGCCTGGGACCTGGCGCGATGCTTGGAGGCGGGGGTGCAGTGGGCCGCGGGGCCGGTTGTCGTCGAAGGGCTGAACGTCCCCTCCGAAGGCCTGGAGGGCTCGTTCGCCCCGAGCGCCCCGGGGATGGGCGTGAAGGTATCCATCTATAGCCAGGACGATGCGCACGCCCTTTTCAGCAGCGTTCTCGTCAGGGCCTGATCAGCCTTCCGGAATGGCGCTGCTCAACGTGTTCCATACATAGCCGATGCCGAACCCCAGGTACATCGGCCAAAGCTGCACGGCGTAATTGGTGGAGAGCAGCGTGTAGAAGAAATAGAGC